>CAYQPI010000024.1:0-2117 GCA_964419405.1 uncultured Flavobacteriaceae bacterium | reverse complement strand
TATGAGGGCTAATCACCATTTCATAACCAGCTTTTTTCTGAGCCTTTTTTAAGAAATTCTCAAGTCTTTCCCTTAGAGCTGCTCCTTTAGGCAGCCACAAAGGCAGGCCTTGACCCACTTTTGATGAAAAAGTGAAGAGCTCCAATTCCTTTCCGAGTTTTCTGTGATCTCTTTTCTTGGCTTCTTCCAACAAGGCCAGATACTCTTTAAGCTCTTTTTGTTTAGGGAACGAAATTCCATAAACTCTTGTGAGCTGAGGTTTATTTTCGTCACCTCGCCAGTAAGCCCCGGCGACGCTCATGATCTTTACCGCTTTGATAATGCCGGTATTCGGAACATGTCCGCCGCGACACAGGTCAGTAAAGTCACTGTGATCGCAAAATGTGATATCGCCATCGGTTAAGTTTTCAATAAGCTCGACTTTAAATTCATTGCCTCTTTCCTTATAGTATGCCAGGGCATCAGCCTTTGACACCTCTCTCATTTCAAATTCGAACTTCTGACGCGCAAACTCGAGCATTTTATCTTCCACCTTTTTGAAATCGGATTCAGAAAGCACCTGATCCCCGAAATCCACATCATAGTAAAAGCCGTTTTCAATAGCTGGCCCTATGGTCAGCTTCGCTTTTGGGTAAAAGAACAGGATCGCCTGTGCCAATAAATGCGCAGAAGAATGCCAGAAAGCTTTTTTGCCTTCCGTGTTGTTCCAGGTGTACAATGTAAGCGGGCCATCTTTTTCTAAAGGCGTTTTGGTTTCAACGGTATTTCCGTCAAATTCCGCAGAAATAACGTTTCTCGCTAATCCTTCGCTGATGCTTTTCGCTACTTCCATTGGAGTTGTACCTTGTTCAAACTCCTTAACACTGCCATCTGGTAATGTAATATTGATCATATGCTCAAAAAATATAGGATGCAAAGATACATATCCGATTTTAAATAGAGAATACAATCTAAGCGTAAAATTGAAGGATTTCGACCGGACTGAAAAAAGTGTATATATATATTATGGTGTCATCTTTTTTGAGGTGTAGTTGCCTGTTAAAAATGACCAAAAATATTTCAAATTTTTTGAAGCTTGAAACAGCACATTATCAGCTCTTTGCGAAATAGGTAGAAAAATAAATAAAAAAAGTGCTGAAATAATTAGGTTGGTATTCATATTTGGTTGTATTTTTGCAGCCGCTTAAAAACAGTAATACTATTGTTTTCAAAGCGAAGTTCAAGTTGAAATAAGGCCTAAATATCACAACAAAAATTTTTTTCAAAATATATTTGTTGATTAGGAAAAAAGGTTTTAGTTTTGCACCCGCTTTCGGGGTGATAGAATTTTGAAGAGGGAAGAGAGCGAAAAAGAAATGAGATAAGTTCATTGAAAATATTGAAGATTGACAGCGTAACAAAGAGAGTAAAATTATTTGTTTTAGTTTGTTGAGAGATTGACAGACTATTCCGAGTCATATTTTTTGAGAACTTGATATCGTACACGAAATTTAAGAATTTTATACGATGGAGAGTTTGATCCTGGCTCAGGATGAACGCTAGCGGCAGGCTTAACACATGCAAGTCGAGGGGTAACAGGGTTTAGTTTACTAGATTGCTGACGACCGGCGCACGGGTGAGTAACGCGTATACAATTTGCCTTTTACTGGAGGATAGCCCAGAGAAATTTGGATTAATACTCCATAGTATTATTTAGTCACCTGGCTGAGTAATTAAAGTTCCGGCGGTAAAAGATGAGTATGCGTCCTATTAGCTAGATGGTAAGGTAACGGCTTACCATGGCGACGATAGGTAGGGGTCCTGAGAGGGAGATCCCCCACACTGGTACTGAGACACGGACCAGACTCCTACGGGAGGCAGCAGTGAGGAATATTGGTCAATGGAGGCATCTCTGAACCAGCCATGCCGCGTGCAGGAAGACTGCCCTATGGGTTGTAAACTGCTTTTATACAGGAAGAAACTTATCCACGTGTGGATAACTGACGGTACTGTAAGAATAAGGACCGGCTAACTCCGTGCCAGCAGCCGCGGTAATACGGAGGGTCCAAGCGTTATCCGGAATCATTGGGTTTAAAGGGTCCGTAGGCGGGCGATTAAGTCAGAGGTGAAATCCCACA
>CAYQPI010000023.1:0-4600 GCA_964419405.1 uncultured Flavobacteriaceae bacterium | reverse complement strand
TCCTGCTCATGAAAAAATGAAAGATTATTTTATTTCTCTTTGTCAAAGTAAGACCTATCATCTAACCAGGGTTATGGAAGAGAATTTTGGATATTCATTAAAGCTAGAGGATTATGCACAGTTATGTCACATGAGTTTGTCCAGTTTTAAAAAGGCCTTTAAAGATCATTATAAATCTACCCCAGCGGTTTGGTTAAAGAAAAGAAAACTTGATCTGGCACTGCATAAATTACTCACCACTGACCTGCCCATTAATCAATTGTCATTTGAATGCGGCTTTGAAGATCCTTCACATTTTATACGGGTTTTTAAAAAGGCCTACCTGCAAACACCACTTCAATACCGTCAGGAAAGACTAAATATCCAAAAATAGTCTGATTTGACTTTTTAGTCGATTTATATGACTTTTTGTGCTACTCCAAAGCTTTGATGCTGCCTTAATTTTGTCTCAACAAATTAATAATCATTTAAAACCTAATTATCATGAAAAATGCAAACGCAGTATTATCAGTAAAATTCAAATCAAATCACAGCCCTGAAGTATTAATGAAAACCTGTCATGAAGACCTTGAGATCTTTAGAAATGTACCTGGTTTGGTAGAAAAATACTATATCGCAGAGGAAAGCACAGGTGCCATCAGTGGTATTTATTTATTCGAAACTAAAAGCGCCAGGGCTACCTTCTGGACTTCAGAACTGGCAGCTACGATTCCTTCAAGATATGCCGTAATTCCTGAAACTTTAAGAGTTGAAGAGTATGAAATGGCCATTGTATTGAGTGAAGCAGTTCCTGCTTAAAAGCTTAAAAAAAGACTTTTAAAAAAACCGAAATTCAATGAAGAATTTCGGTTTTTTATAGTACTGGTGTACCTGTATTAGATGAATTCTTTTATTTATTCAGCACTATTGGTGTCCTATTTCACAGGAGCATTTCACTTTCGAAACACCATGCCAATCGAATGAAGGAGCATATCCATCTTTTTCCCAATAAAATGAACCTCTGGGCTTATTGTAGTTGCCTACTTCATTCATGGTTGATGTGTCATATAACCTTCCATTGATCATGGTAAAAATGACAGAATCTGAATTCATAATATCGTCCAAAGGATTTTTATCAAGTATGATTAAATCGGCAAGCTTTCCTTCTTTTAAGGAGCCTATTTCGTCTTCCATACCTAAATAACTGGCTCCGTTAATTGTAGCCGCCTGTAAGGCTTGCATTTTGGTCATTCCTCCCTGGGATAACATCCAGAGTTCCCAGTGCGCTCCCAGACCCTGTAGTTGGCCATGTGCTCCCAGATTGACTTTGACTCCGGCATCTGAGAGACTTTTGACGCTTTTGGAAACCAACATATGTCCATTCTCGTATTCACCTTCCGGAACCATGGTTCTGTGTCTCGAACGAGAATCAATAACGCTTCTGGGGGTGTATTTTAATAGTTTCTCGTTTTCCCAGACATTGTGTTTCTGATACCAGAAATATTCTCCGTTGAGACCGCCATAATTTACAATCAAGGTTGGCGTATAGCCAGTTTGACTGCCAGCCCAAAGCTGAATGACATCGTCGTGTAAGGTAGCTATAGGAATATTGTGCTCGATTCCTGTATGACCATCCAGAATCATAGACATATTATGGAAAAAAGTAGATCCGCCCTCAGGAACCACTTCGATGCTTTCTTCGGCGGCAGCTTTTATTACTTGTTGTCGTTGATTTCTCCTTGGCTGGTTATAACTTTTTACAGAAAAAGCCCCAAATGCCTTGGTTCTTCTAATGGCGGATCGAGCATCTTCAAGATTATTTATACTTGCCTTAAAATCACCGTCTGCTCCATACAGGATGACACCTGTTGAAAAAACTCTGGGTCCTACCATATGTCCTGATTTAACCATTTCAGAAAGAGAAAAAACCATTTCAGTATTGGCTGAAGGATCATGGGTGGTGGTTACTCCGTAGGCAAGGTTGGCATAATAACTCCATTTTTTCTGTGCCGTTATTCCATGTCGAAAATGCCCTAAATGAGCGTGCACATCAATTAATCCGGGCATGATCGTTTTACCTTCTGCGTCAATGATCGTAGCTTTATTGGGAATGGCAATTTCAGACTGGGATCCTAGTTTTACAATTTTATTGTCTTCTATTAAAATCACTCCATCCTCGATCACCTGATCATCTTCCATGGTGATGATTCGACCTCCCTTGATGGCAAGCAAGCCTTCAGGACGATCTGATTCCAGTTGGAGGTCAATTACTGTTCCAATAGAATCCAATGGAGGGCTTGTTGTGGGAGCTCCTTCTAGAAAAAGAAATCGTTGATCGAGAGCATTACTGAATAAGGCATCTCCAAGAGTCCAGTTTAATTTTTTACTGTCTGCAGACCAATGAAGATTCACTCCTGCATCCTTTGTGAATTGAACCACTGGAACACTGGTTGATTTTCCGTCCAATTCAACAGTTTTGCCGGTTTTAGGCAGGGGAGCGATAAAGACTTTATATAAATTCGAAAATGCAACCCATTCATCGTCGGGGCTTGGTATAATTCGTTGACCGTATTTTGATGACACCAATTCTTGCTCGTCCTTACCAGACAAATTCACAGATTTCAAGGTTTTAGTGAGGCTGCCGAACAAATATCCTCCTGTTTGAAAATAAATTCTGGAACCGTCTTTATTGAAACTAGGAAACTGCCCCTGATCAGTGATAAAAACTTCATTGGATTTAGCTTCCGATTTTTTAGAATTCTGATAGTGAAGTGTGTAGATTCCTGGATTTTTGGTATTGATCATTCCCTGATCCTGATTTCCTCCTTCTTTCCGAAATACGATCAAGTCATTGTCAACCGGAGAAAATGAAGGTTCTCTATAAATGCCTTTTTCTTGTGATAATTTGATGGGTTTTGCCTTGCTTGAAGTCATACTAATACGTTGAAGACTGCCTGATTCATCATCGTTCCATGTGACATAAACAAGGTGCTTTCCGTCTTTAGAAAAGCTGGGTTCATATTCAAGATCCCTTCCGTCTGTTAGGCGTTTTGGTTTACCATCAGGCAGTGATTTCTTCCATAAGTACCCTGCAGCATTGAATACAAGTGTTTTGCCGTCTGGAGATGTCACGGCATTGCGAATGGCTTTTGCTGTGAACTTTTCTACAAAAGCTTTGTTTTTGAATTTTAGGGCATTAACTATTTTATGATTTGCCCTTGCCCTGAACGGAATGTCGACAACCTCCGAAGTAGAAAGATTGATCTTTTTAATTTTTCCCTGTGACCATATGATGATAGATTGGTCATCGGGAGTAAAGTTAAATCCTGTAAAAGGACCAAAGATGGCCCACGCTTCCTGTTGATCCTTGCTCAATTGATCATAGACAGGCCATTCTCTGCCGGTGGATAGATCATGTAAATACAAAACGGATTTTTCTCTTACACGTTTAATGAACGCCATGGTAGTTCCATTGTGGGAAATAACCGGTCTAATTGCACCTCCTGCACCTCCAGTTACACGTTCGTTTTTCCCCTCTTTTAAATTATAGCGATTGATCACGTAAATTTGGCTATTTGGATCCTTATTGTACTGGAAAAAACCTCCAGGATAAACATCTTCACTATAGTAGACATATATACCATCTGGTGAAGCCCAAGGCTCGCCTACATCTTGTTGTTCATTTTTCTTTTCAGTGAGTTGAATTCCTTTACCTCCGGTTTTATGGTACATCCAGATTTCTCCGGCTCCAAGTGAACGTTCTGAGCTAAAATGCTTTTTGCAATACAGGTAATTGCCATCAGCTGACCAGACAGCATTATTTACCAATCTAAAATCTTCTTTTGTTATTTGTTTTGCGTCTTCACCATCAGATGACATGATCCAGATATTGTCACCTCCCCCAGCATCACTGGTGAAACTAATATGTGATCCATCAGGGCTGAACCTGGGTTGAACTTCAAAGGCATGTCCTCCTCTGAGTAAGGTTGCCTCTCCACCTGCAATAGGCATGCTAAAAATATCACCTAGCAAATCAAATACAATGGTTGAGCCATCAGGACTTACATCGAGATTCATCCAGGTGCCTTCCTCTACAGAAATGTCGATTTCTTTAAATGGTAACTGTGGAGTAGAAACATCCCATGATTTTGACAAGCTGTCATTTGGCGAGGCAACATCTTTTTGTGAGGCAACACTGAAAACTGTTAAAAAAGCAAGAGTCAGGAAGTAAATTCTTTTCATTTTTGAGAATTGATTTGATTAAGAATTTCAATATAATAAAATTGTATGCACTAGAATAAATAAAACGCTTAAATAAAAATGCAACTGAAATCTCATGCAGCACAGAAACAGTTTTTTAAATTTCTTTAAGCAGTGCATTGAGATATGCATATAGACAGGTTTATTGTATTATCTTGTGCTTGTTATCATCAATGACTATGGAATTGATTGGGATATACCATTAAAAAATATGATTATATGAATAAATTTTGTGCAATGGCCATTATAATAATGTCCTTGTTTGCTTGTCAAAAGCAAGGTTCAACCGAACAAAAAAGTAAAGAGATTAAGGCCAATTTTACCAGCAAATCATACGAAGATCTGGTTGATTTATTTCATA
>CAYQPI010000022.1:0-2513 GCA_964419405.1 uncultured Flavobacteriaceae bacterium | reverse complement strand
AAACTGACGGTATACCTGAGGGGTAAACAAAAGGAAACTCATTAAAACATGGATCAAAGCAAGTAAGAATCCGGTCATGCCCAAAGCTTTTCTGGCATTCAAATAACTATCCGGAATCTTAAATCCAAGATTATTCAAAGGGCCAAAACTGAAATTAAAAGTGAGCAGAATAAAAGCGCATAAAGCAATTCCTTTATTCAATGTGAAAATTGCCAGGTCTTTCCAAGGTACCGGACCAAGTATATGGTAACGCAATACGGCATAACTTATTGATGCGATGGCAGTAACAAGGATAATTCCAGCGGCAGCATTTTTAGTTTGAGACGAACGATCCATAAGGTTAGTAATGCTTAATTCGAACCGGGTTTCTGGCTTTTATAAAATTTATCAGCCTGATAACACCGCCAGCTATGAGCGCTGGAATTGAGATCAAGATAGTGACTTTTAACAATGGTAGTACAAATAACATCCACTTTTTTGGCATTTTTCTGGATGCTTCTGTTTGAGGACTCCCTACATCCAATCTCATTGCTTCTGCCCAGGTACTTACATCAAACATCCAAAAAGCCAGTGATACGAATGTACTAATCAAAATCAGCAATAGCAATTGTCCTGAACGTTTTACTATAAGATCCGTGATTTCTGATAAATGGCGCAGATCAGCTTTCAAACTGAGTTTACGAATGGCATTGACGATCCATTTCCAATGAAGGGTAATATGAACACCTAAAAAAGCCATAAAAAATGCGGCACTGGCATCATGGATCTTAGACCAAAAAGCATCTGGCTGAAAATAAATACCAAAAATGGGTAAAACGGATTCTGAGATGACGATTCCTGAAATTGTGACCAAGATCATCATTAAATATAAAAGCCAGTTAAAGACATAGTCGAATCGAGTCTTTGAAGTTTGCTTTTGTAAGATCTTTTTCGAATTCCTGGCAATCCACTTCCAATTGATCAGCAGGTGTACTAAAAACGGAATCAGAATGATAAAACTAGCCCATTCATGTATGGCGATACCCGTTGTTTGCGGAATCAGGACTAGAATCATTAAAATAAAAAAGGATATATCTACCAATACCCTCACTTTGGAGGTATTTTTATGATTAGGGCGTTTATTCATTGCATGTACTAATTTTCTATAAAATTAGACCTGGATTTTCTTCAAAAGTTTAATGTCGATCAATAATAAAATCATAATTCCTTTAAGGGTGGTGTTGTAAGCTCTTGAATATTCCATCCTGACAAGCTTGCCCCCGCCTGGTAGGCACTTTCTAAAAAATCTAGGACTGTTCGCCTGGGATCAATAGCTGATCTTACATCCTCATAGCGTAAAAAAGCCATAGGACTGCCATTACTATCTATCCAATTGGCCGCTTTAGGCATGAGGTTTTTTTTATCGATCCCATCGGGTGATGGATAGGCATAAGAATAATAGGCAGGTTCCTGTACATTTTCATCTCCCACCCAAAAACCAAAACTAATCTGCTCGTGAGAATAGGAGTCTCGATCTGAAATTCGTACAGAAGGGTCCATGGGAGCTAATTTTTTACCAGAGAATCGAGTCACGGCCAAATCCATATGATGCCAATAGATTTGAACAGGGCAGGTTTTGCCATAAAACCGTCCGCTAAACTCCTGAAAGATCGAATTGTTCCATTGCATCATCTCCCAGAATTTCTCTATGTCCTTCCAATTCACTGAGTGATAAGAAACTAATTGATCAAAAGGTTTATCGATTCCCATATCAAAAGGTCTTTGAATAAATTTTGGACTTAATTCCAATCTGCCTAACACCTCCATAAATTCTTTATAAAATTCAGCTATCGAAGGTCCATCTTTCAAATCAATTTGTACATTGCCCTCTCGACTATGGGAAATCACCACAGCTTGCTGTACTACATCCAAGCTTATTTCAAGACTAGAAAGTCCTTTATCAATAGGAATTGTAAAGGTGCTGAACCCTTTTGCAGAAATATACATGGTTATAAACCACCAATGATTCTTTCTGGCAGTTAAACCCAAACGAGTCTTTCCAATGATCTGTAACAACAAATGCACATAGTTTCTTGAATTGGTCCATGAATAATAAGGGAGGAAAGGAAGTTTTGAATCATTCATATGCAGTATATTTATTCCCTGAAGGACAAGCAGTTTTCAACGGGGAGGTTATTTTATAAACGGTAGACGCTGCACTGAAAATGCAACAATAAATATAAATATACGGCTAAATTCCAAGTTATATGTATAAACCAAATTTCAACATAACCGTTGATAGTGTATACACCTTGAAACATTGCTCCATAATGTTTCATGACAAACGGCTAAGGTTCTTGTGTATTTAAACAACAATTAATCCAGGTTCCTTTCTTTTAGAAGCCGTTTCAACTCCTCATTTTTCTTTGGTTTATGAAAAACTCTAAAAGCAAGATATAAAGGAATCAAGGTAAACAAACCTACCGTATTTTTAAGAATGCTCCAAATGATGATGCCGATCATGCATCCAATTA
>CAYQPI010000021.1:0-13045 GCA_964419405.1 uncultured Flavobacteriaceae bacterium | reverse complement strand
AATACTTGGAAAGATTTTATTGCAACAGCAGAGTATTTGCATGATAAAAAATACAGTTCCCCTGAAAAGACAGCCATTTTTGGTGGAAGTGCTGGAGGAATATTGGTAGGTAGAGCCATGACAGATAGACCTGATCTATTTGCAGTTGCTATTCCATCGGTTGGATGTATGAACCCGGTTAGAATGGAGAATTCTCCAAATGGTCCTGTCAATACGCCTGAATTCGGAACTGTTAAAATTGAAGAAGAGTTCAAAGCATTGTATGAAATGGATACCTATCTGCATATTAAAGATGGAGTTAAGTATCCTGCAACGATGGCTACAGCAGGAATGAATGATCCAAGAGTAATTGCTTGGCAACCGGGTAAATTTGCCGCCAGGCTGCAGGCAGCAAACGCTTCTGATAATCCAATTTTATTCAGAGTTGATTACGAATCCGGGCATGGAATTGGGGATTCAAAAACAAAAACATTTGAGGAATTTGGTGATATATTTAGTTTTGCTTTTTGGCAAACCGGACATCCTTCTTATCAGTCCATAAAAACAGAAGACGGTCAATTGGCAAGGTAATATAGGTTGAGTACAAGTGCATTTCTGTAGAAATGCATTTTTTTAAGCTCAAGTTTAATGATATCAAAATTTTTAGAACATAAATTATGTTGGTTCGCAAGTAATTATTTCATTTTTTACATCAAATGAATATTAATATTTAATTTTTTTCGAATAACATAATTATTTTATATATTAAAAAATTCAAATCGAAAAAACTACACTGCTGATTGTCAGTTATGTATGTTTTTATTGAAGGTAATAATCATGGAGATATTGAATGTCAGTGCAGAGTGTTTTCCAGTGGCAAAGGTGGGTGGCTTGGCCGATGTGGTCGGTGCACTCCCGAAATACCAAAAAGATCTTGGAGTTGACTCAAAAGTGATCATGCCCTTTTACGACAATGATTTTAAGAGAGAAAACAAGTTTAAAGTAGTAAATACGGGTCATCTTAAGTTAGGTAGGTTACGGTATGAATACGAGATCTTACGACCGATTGAGCCATTGGAGTTTACTGTGTTTCTTGTTGATATACCAGGCCTGTTTGATCGTTCTGATGTCTATTCGTATGAAGATGATGTTGAGCGATTTTTAGCTTTTCAATTGGCAGTATTGGATTGGTTGTCCAGGAAAAATAACAAACCTTCTATTGTGCATTGTCATGATCATCAAACAGGTTTTATTCCTTTTTTAATGTCACATGCAACCAGGTTCGAAAATTTGAGAGAATTACCAAGTGTTTTTACCATACATAATGCACAATACCAAGGGCAGTTTGGATATGATAAACTCAAGTATTTTCCAGAGTTTGATTTGAAAAAAATGGGGCTAATCGATTGGGATGGTTCGATCAACCCCTTAGCGACTGCGATAAAAAGTTCGTGGCGGGTGACAACCGTTTCTCCTGGGTACCTGGAAGAATTAAAAAAGAATGCCAATGGATTAGAGACCTTGATAAATCAGGAGAGTGAAAAGTTCTCGGGGATTTTGAATGGTATAGATTCAGAAGTTTGGAATCCGGCAACAGATAAGCACTTAGTTAAAAATTATTCTAATAAAAGTATCAATTAAATGAAAGCATTGTTTTATACCAGAGAGTTTCCTCCTTATGTATATGGAGGCGCAGGAGTTCATGTTGAATATTTAGCCGATGAATTGTCTAAATTAATGGAGATTGATGTGCGATGCTTTGGAGATCAGGATCAAAAAGATGGCAACTTGTCGGTAAAAGGATTTCCGTTTGATAATGCTGCATTTGATCAGTCTAGTGATAAGTTGAAGGCAGTATTTAAAACCTTGAGTACCTGCATCCAAATGAATGCGGATGAGGTTGATGCCGATGTGGTTCACTGTCATACCTGGTATGCTCAATTCGCTGGGATAGTTGCCAAACTTTGTTATGGTATTCCACTGGTAATTACAACTCATTCTCTGGAGCCTTTAAGGCCTTGGAAAAGAGAACAGCTGGGAAGAGGTTATGATGCTTCATCCTGGGTAGAAAAAACGGCCATTGAAATGGCTGATGCCATTATCGCTGTTTCTGAAGAAACAAAGGTTGATGTGATGAATTATTTCTCAGTAGATGAGGATAAGGTGAAGGTGATTTATAATGGAATCAACCTACAAGAATACGTCGTGACAGATGAAGTTTCTACCTTAGAGAAATATGGAATTGATCAGTCAAAACCTTTTGTGCTTTTTGTTGGTAGAATCACAAGGCAAAAAGGAATTATTCATTTGGTAAATGCGGTGAAGTATATAGATCCGGATACACAAATTGTATTATGCGCAGGTGCTCCGGATACTCCTGAGATCGCAAAGGAGATGGAAGACAGTGTAGCTGAGGTAAAAAAGACGAGAGATAATGTAATTTGGATTGATGTGATGCTGGATAAAGAGGAGGTAATTCAGTTGTATTCTCATGCAGATGTTTTTTGCTGTCCATCGATTTATGAACCATTCGGAATAATAAATATAGAAGCTATGGCCTGTGAAACGGCGGTCGTTGCCAGTGCTGTAGGTGGCATTAAAGAGGTTGTTGTTCATGGTGAAACAGGTTTGTTGGTGCCACTTGAGCAGCAAAATGAAGCTCCTTTTGAACCAGTGGATCCGGATCAGTTTTCACGAGATCTGGCGGGAGGTGTCAATCAGTTGATCAGTGACAAGGAATTGACAAGACAGATGGCTGTAAAAGGAAGAAGACGAGTCGAAGATACATTTGATTGGATCGCTATCGCCAAGCAGGTAGAAGAATTATATAAATCATTGATTTGATGAAGCAGGAGTTATTGGAAACAAGCTGTGAGATCGTTGATTTCACAACTGGAAAGAATGCCAATAAGTCAATGTTATGTGAGAGGTTTGGACTAAACAAGGCCTTACCATTGTTTGTTTTTATAGGGAGATTAGTCAATGAAAAAGGAGCTGATCTGATGCCCGGAGTTCTCTATAAATCATTATTAAAAAAGGATTGTTCCATTTTTATTCTGGGCGAAGGAAAAGAATCCATAGAATCTGAATTAAAAACATTGAGTATTCATTTTAATAAGAATTACGCCTCAGTTGTAGGTTTTGACGAAGCATTGGCTCATGTGTTGTATGCGGCAGCTGATTTTTTATTAATGCCTTCAAGGGTGGAGCCCTGTGGTTTGAATCAAATGTACGCCCTCAGATATGGTACGATCCCAATAGTGAGAAGGACCGGAGGCTTGAATGATACTGTAGTTGATATTGGTGATGGAGGTTTTGGAATATGTCATGTGCAGGCAAGCGTAAAGGATGTTTCTGATTCGATGTTGAGAGCCAAACAGTTATATAAGAATAAGACAGAATTGAAAAGAATCATAAAAAAATGCATGAGAATTGATCATTCATGGGCTAAATCAGCTCAAGAATATTTAACTTTATACAAATCTTTAACCCCATAAATATGTTCAGTAAAAAAGTATTAGGAATCATTCTAGGAGGAGGACAAGGGTCTCGATTATATCCCTTGACAGAAAGTAGGTCAAAACCAGCAGTGCCCATAGCTGGTAAATACAGGTTGGTTGATATTCCTATTTCCAATTGTATTAATTCTGAAATAAAAAGAATGTACGTATTGACGCAATTCAATTCGGCATCCTTAAACAGACATATAAAAAACACCTATCACTTTAGCTTTTTTAGTCAGGCCTTTGTAGATGTTTTGGCCGCTGAACAGACACCTATGAGTGATACCTGGTTTCAGGGAACTGCAGATGCGGTACGACAAAGTATGCATCATTTCTTAAGACATGATTTTGAGTATGCCTTAATTTTATCTGGTGATCAATTATACCAGATGGACTATAATTTAATGGTTGAGCAGCATGTCAAGACGGGGGCTAAAATCTCGATTGCTACCATTCCTGTAAATGCCAAGGATGCTACAAGTTTTGGTATCTTGAAGTCTGATGAGAAAAATGAAGTAACCTCGTTTATAGAGAAACCAGCGAAAAAGTTATTGCCAGACTGGTCGTCAGAGGTGAGTGATGAGATGAAGGCTCAAGGTAGGCATTATCTTGCTTCTATGGGGATCTATATCTTTAACAGAGATCTTTTGATCGAATTGATGAAAAACCCTGATACCAATGATTTTGGTAAAGAGATCATTCCTCAGTCTTTGGGGAAACATAAGATTAGCAGTTATCAATACGAGGGATATTGGACCGATATAGGTAATATTGATTCCTTTTTTGAAGCAAATTTAGGTTTGACTGATGATATTCCGGAATTTGACTTATACGATAGAAACAAGCGGATCTATACAAGAGCCAGAATGTTACCAACTTCGAAAATTTCAGGAACAACCTTGAATAGAAGTGTTATTGGCGAAGGTTGCATTGTTCATGCCGCAAAAATTGACAAATCAGTAATCGGTATTCGTTCCAGAATCGGTGAAGAATCTACGGTTATTAACACCTATATGATGGGTAATGATTCCTATGAGACCTTAGAAGAGATTGATAGAAATAAAACCAAAATTTTAATGGGTATTGGAGAGCGATGTTTCATTAAGAACGCCATAATTGATAAGAACTGTCGTATTGGCGATGATGTGAGAATCAATGGTGGTCCGCATTTAAAAGATAAAGAAACAGATACCTATTGTATCAAGGATGGAATTGTGGTGATTAAAAAAGGATCTACTATTCCGAAAGGATACGTCATATAAGCTTAAAATAGATAGCATGCAAAAGCAGCAAAGAGTGGTGATTGAAAATGTCTCGCCACAGATTAACGGAGGAGAGTTGTCAATCAAACGGGTTGTTGGACAACTGGTGCATATTTCAGCAGATATCTTGGCAGATGGTCATGATCTAATGGCCGCTTCGATCTTGTTCAAACATAAGAATGAAAAAAAATGGTCGGAGGTCAGAATGGCGGCCGGACAAAATGATGACTGGTTTGGAACGATTAAAGTTGAAAAACAAGGCTACTATGACTATAAAATTGAAGCTTGGGTTGATTATGCGCTAAATTGGCAATATGGTATTGGTAGAAAAATTGGTGACGGTCAACGAGTAAATTCAGAGTTGGCCGAAGGAGTTTTGTATGTGAAGGCAGTCCATAAAAAAGCGAGCACTTCTGAAAAGGCATACCTTAAAAGACTCATTGATCTCTTTACAAATAATGATGCTTACGACGAAGCTGTGAATGAGGCTGTTAGCGATCAGTTGAAATTGATTTTTGAAAAGTACCCTGAAAAATTCCTGGCAAATACATCAGCACCTTTGCCAATCTATGTAGATAGAAAAAAAGCTCTTTTCAGTACCTGGTATGAGTTTTTCCCGAGATCATCCTCATCAATAGATGGACAACATGGAACTTTTAAAGATTGTATTCCTCTACTCAAAAGAGTGTCAGATATGGGATTTGACACACTCTATTTTCCTCCGGTACATCCTATTGGAGAAGTAAATAGAAAGGGGAAAAACAATACCACTACTGCTTCGGATGGCGATGTTGGTTCTTGTTGGGGAATTGGATCGAAGGACGGCGGTCATAAAGATATTCATCCGCAACTAGGATCTTTAGATGATTTTAAAGAACTGGTGTCGAAAGCAAAGGAGCAGGGCATTGAAATTGCGATGGATTATGCTTTGCAGGCTGCACCTGATCATCCCTGGGTGACAGACCACCCTTCCTGGTTTAAATGGAGGCCAGATGGGACAGTTCAGTATGCTGAGAATCCACCAAAAAAATACCAGGATATTCTGCCAATATATTTTGAGTCAGAAGATTTCAAAGGTTTGTGGAAAGAATGTCTTGATGTGTTGATGTTCTGGATCGATTGTGGAATTAATATATTCAGGGTTGATAATCCTCATACCAAGCCATTTTACTTTTGGAATTGGATCATGAATGAGGTAAAATCAAAACATCCGGATATAATTTTTCTCGCTGAGGCTTTTACCAGACCCAAAATCATGCAACAACTGGCCAAACAAGGCTATACACAATCGTATACCTATTTTACCTGGAGAGATAATAAACATGAATTGATCGGATATGTTGAAGAATTGACCAAGACCGAACAGTCAGAATATATGAGGCCTAATTTCTGGCCTAATACACCTGATATCAATCCCTTCCATTTGCAGGGGGCAAATGAATCAAAACATATTCAACGCTATGTTTTGGCTGCAACTTTGAGTTCGAATATTGGAATTTACGGACCTGTATTTGAGCAGATGTTAAGTCAGGCTTTACCTGGGAAAGAAGAGTATTTGAATTCAGAAAAATTTCAAATTCAGAAACATGATTGGGGCGCTGAAAATTGGCTTATCAAATTGATCTCAGGAATAAATAAGGCCAGAAAGGATCATGAGGCCTTGCAGCAGACCAATAATATAAGGTTTTGTCATATCGACAATGACCAGTTGATTGCTTTTTATAAGTGGAATGATGAGAAGACAAGTGAAGTTTTTGTCGTGATTAGTCTCGATCACCATCATGCACAAAGGGGTACGGTTCAACTGCCCATACATGATTTGGGTATGGGGCCGAACGATCAGTTAAAGATCAGAGATATTTTGCCAGATGTACATTATACTTGGAATGGCGAGTGGAATTTTGTAGAATTACATCCGAATATGCCGTTTCATATTTTTGAAATTATAAAATAATCTATGCCAGATAAGGCCACAAAAACGAAATTACAGTCTACTTTTGAATTTGAAGGAGTCTGGGAGGAGCTGCTCGAAAACAAAGGATTTATCGAGGTGTTTTTGTCGGAGGTGCTTGAAGACTATATCGTCAAACAACGATGGTATGGAGGGAAAGCTTCAAAGTTAAAGTATATAGAACTCAGTGAGTATTTCAGGATACAGCAACATGGGGAAGTATATTTTGGTCTCCTGTTGGAAATAGATTTTGTGGAAGCCTTTTTTCATCATTATTTTTTACCGATTGCTTTTGTGACAGATGAGAGTTTTGCAAAGAGCGATAGGATTCTTCCGATTAAGATACAAGGGCAACAGGGGTTTATCATCGATGCCATCAATTTAGAAGCTTTTAGGAAATTGGTTTTTGAAAGAATATTAGGTGCGGCTCCCTACGACAGAACCAAGGTGCAATATCACAGAAGTGAGTCGTTCAAAGATGTTGTTTACGAGTCTTCCAGGTTTATGGGACTTGAACAAAGCAACACTTCGATCATTTATAATGACCAGTATGTCTTAAAATTTTTCAGAAGAATTTTTGCCGATAAGAATCCTGACTACGAAATGAGTCGCTTCCTCACTGAGATTAAAAATTTTCAAAACACACCCTCTTATCAGGGTAGTCTAAATATAATTGATTCTGACCAGGTTAATGTGACAATTGCCTTGATGCAGAAACTGGTTCCCAATGATGGAGATGCCTGGGACTATATGCTGAATGAATTAAAGGGCGTATTTCACAATATTGATCAGAAACATATTAATATTTGGGATTTACCGAAGGTAGACATGTTTGAAAGGCTTCAGATCAATGAAGTACGACCGGAGATCATTGATTGGGTAGGATTGAATTTATTAGTAAAAATAAAACAGCTGGCAGTTAGAACCGCTGAAATGCATATCGTTTTGGGTTCGGAGTTTGAGGATACAGCCTTTACTCCTAATCATTTTAATGGCGATTATGAGGTTTGGCTAAAGAACAGGCTTTTGTATCAGTTCCAGAACAGGTTGAACACCATTGAGAATCGAATGCATAAACTCGATGGCATGGCTTTGAGTCTGGCCAAGGAGTTTTTAGAAAAAAAGACCTTAATCAGAAAAAGGATCACCAATTTTGATTGGACTAAATTAAAAGGGGAACGCATAAGAGTGCATGGAGATTATCATTTAGGGCAGATTCTGGTCACCAATGATGATTTTTATATTCTGGATTTTGAAGGAGAACCTGAAAGTACGATTCGAGACAGAAAGGTAAAACAACCTCCTATGAAAGATGTAGCAGGATTGTTCCGATCGTTTCACTACGCCATTTACGCCACTATTTTTAACAATGCAGATGCCTTTAACAGGTCACAGGAAGAATTATTTGAGGCCGCAGAGGTGCTCTACTGTTATCTGACCAGTGTGTTCTTGGGTACTTATACAGAACAAATACAAGATGCCAATTTAAACATTGGCTATAACCAGGAAAGAATATTTATTTTAAAGTATTCCTTGCTTGAAAAGGCTGTTTATGAAGTTGGGTATGAGTTAAATTCTCGACCTAGATGGGCCTTGATTCCTTTAAAAGGGATCTCTAATATTATAAATCATTAATGACATGGCAGAAGTAATAAATTATAGTCTTTTTAGTGAATTTGACATAAATCTTTTTAAATCGGGAAAGCATTATCGCTTGTATGAAAAATTTGGATCTCATCCCATGACCATAGATGGAGTGGAAGGGACCTATTTTGCCGTTTGGGCACCATCAGCGAAGTCGGTATCAGTTATCGGAGATTTTAATTTTTGGAACGAAAAACAACACAGATTGAATGTGCGTTGGGACTCATCCGGTGTTTGGGAGGGATTTATCCCGGAAGCCAAAGAGGGCATGCGCTATAAGTATAAGATTAAGTCAAATAATAATGATATAGTCACTGAAAAAGCTGATCCATATTCGTTTTCATATGAGAAGCCACCAAATACGGCTTCTATTATTTCAAGCATTGAGGGCTATGATTGGAAGGACAAGGCCTGGATGGGATACAGAAAGGATAAGAACGACTTAGACAAACCTTATGCTGTTTATGAAGTTCATTTAGGTTCCTGGATGCGAAATGCAGATGATGATACCTTTTTGAGCTATGAGCAGTTAGCAGATAAACTGGTGAAATATCTCAAGCAGATGAACTTTACACATGTTGAGTTTATGCCTGTTATGGAATATCCATATGATCCCTCCTGGGGATATCAGTTGGTGGGGTATTTTGCACCGACTTCAAGGTTTGGTACTGCACAGGGTTTTATGCATTTATGTGATAAATTACATCAGAATGATATTGGCGTAATCTTAGATTGGGTTCCCTCACATTTCCCTTCAGATGACCACGGCTTAGGATTTTTTGACGGGACGCATTTGTATGAACATCCGGATCCCAGAAAAGGATATCATCAAGACTGGAAAAGTCTGATCTTTAATTATGGAAGGAATGAGGTGAAATCTTTTTTGATCAGTAATGCTTTTTATTGGTTTGATAAATACCACGTTGATGGATTAAGAGTTGATGCGGTGGCCTCGATGCTGTATTTGGATTATTCTCGAGAAGATGGGGAATGGGAACCAAATGAGTTTGGAGGAAGGGAAAATCTCGAGGCTATTGAGTTTATAAAAGATTTTAACAGAGAAGTGTATGCCAATTTTGATGGAATCCAAACCATAGCAGAAGAATCAACAGCATTTACCGGAGTAACCAATGATGTAGCCTTTGGAGGTCTTGGATTTGGTATGAAATGGATGATGGGATGGATGCATGATACCTTGGAATACTTTTCTAAAGATCCGATTTATAGAAAACACCATCAGAATGAAATTACCTTTAGTTTGGCCTATGCATTTTCTGAAAAATTCATGCTTCCCTTATCACATGATGAGGTGGTATATGGTAAGAATTCTTTATTGGGTAAAATGCCTGGCGATGAATGGCAGCGCTTTGCGAATTTAAGGTTGCTCTATGCCTACATGTATACTCATCCAGGGACAAAACTGATATTTCAGGGAGGTGAGTTTGGGCAGTCTGCGGAATGGAATTTCTCACAAAGTCTGGATTGGCACCTTCTGGAATATAAACCACATAAAGGGCTGCAGAGTTTTGTAAAAGATTTGAATTCGTTTTATAAAACCAGTCCTGCTTTATATGAAAAAGGATTCAGTGGAGAAGGATTTGAATGGATAAATTATGGTGACCATGAAAACTCTGTAATTTCTTATATCCGGAAAGGTCATGAGCTAGCAGATGAGGTGGTGGTCATATGCAATTTTAATCCTGTGGTTAGAAAGAACTACGAAATTGGATTGCCAAGAAAAGGAAAGCTAAAGCAAATTTTGAATAGTGACTTTAAAAAGTACTTCGGCAGTGGGGTAAGTAATTCGAAAGAAATTTCAATTAAGAAAGAAGCCAGAGACGGCAGGCCCTATTCTGCGGCTATTACCTTGCCTCCCTTAAGTTTGGTGGCCTTTAAGATAATATAGTACACATTTTACTTATTTAGTACCAATACCCCTTTATTTTTTAAATCTTCTTAAAAATGAAGGGGTATTTTTAATATATCCTTACGGCGTGAATTGATGAATTTCATTAGGTTTGTAAACTATGAAATTTACTGCCCCTGAGGTAGATAAAATGAAGATTTATGATATTAAATACCGAACTGGAAAACAAAGGAAATTTATTTCCCTCTAAAATAATCTCTTACCGAAAAGATGTTGATACCTTTTATTTTACGAGTGAAAATTATGTAGTGCTGCAGGTTACTGTAAGACGTGACAGCGTGTTGCGATTTAGATATAGTACCAAAACGATTTTCGATAATGATTTCTCATATGCAATTACCAAATATGCGAGTCAGGGCTATAATCATTTGGAGCTGACTGAGGATGAAACACATTATGTCATCACAACCTCTAAGTTGATCTGTAAGATTGCAAAAGAAGACATGCGTAAGTCTATTTTCGATGCCAAAGACGGTAAACTGATCTGTGAGGATGAGATAGGTTTTCACTGGGAAGAGAGTTATGAGTTTGGTGGAGATATTGTTAAAATGTCTAAGGTTGGACAGGATAGCGAGGCCTATTACGGACTGGGAGATAAACCCGTTCACATCAATTTAAAAGGCAAGCGTTTTGAGAATTGGGTGACTGATTCGTATGCTTATGGAAGGGATACAGATCCGATCTATAAATCAATTCCTTTTTATATAGGATTGCACCATGCCAAAGCCTATGGTATCTTTTTTGACAATACCTTCAGGTCATTCTTTGACTTTTGTGCGGAACGAAGAAACATAACTAGTTTCTGGGCCCAAGGAGGAGAAATGAATTATTATTTCATTTACGGACCTGATATGACTGATGTAGTAGCATCCTATACAGACCTCACTGGAAAACCTCATGAATTGCCACCTTTGTGGGCTTTGGGATACCACCAATGTAAATGGAGTTATTACCCCGAAGCCAATGTAAGAGCAGTAACGGATAAATTCAGAGAATTAAAAATTCCCTGTGATGCCATATATCTCGATATCGACTATATGGATGGGTTTCGATGTTTTACCTGGAATAAGGAATATTTTCCTGATCCGAAAAAAATGGTAAAAGAGCTTGAAGAAGATGGTTTTAAGACGATTGCTATCATCGACCCGGGTATCAAGATCGATATGGAATATGACGTTTTTAAGGAAGCCCTTGAAAAAGATTATTTCTGTAAGCGGGCAGACGGTCCTTATATGAAAGGAAAAGTGTGGCCAGGAGAATGTTTCTTTCCAGATTTTACAGATCCAAAGGTACGTGAATGGTGGTCTGGATTATATAAAGAACTAATCGAAGAGATTGGAGTGAAAGGAGTGTGGAACGATATGAACGAGCCCGCTGTTATGGACGTTCCAGGGAAGACCTTTCCGAATGATGTACGACATAACTATGACGGAAACAGATGTAGTCATAGAAAGGCACATAACATATATGGTATGCAAATGGCAAGAGCAACTTATCAAGGGCTTAAAAAGTTTTCTTATCCAAAACGTCCGTTTGTAATTACAAGAGCCGCCTATTCAGGAACGCAACGTTATACCTCGACCTGGACAGGAGACAATGTGGCTACCTGGGATCATTTGAATATTGCTAATATTCAGGCGCAGCGATTGAGCATGTCGGGCTTCTCCTTTGTTGGATCAGATATTGGTGGCTTCGCTGAGCAACCCAATGGTGAATTATATGCACGTTGGATACAGCTAGGTATGTTTCACCCATTTTTCAGAACCCATTCTTCAGGTGATCACGGAGATCAGGAGCCATGGGCTTTTGGTTCAAACATCACTGATATCGTCAGAAAGTTTATCGAAATCAGATATGAATTACTTCCGTATATGTATACGGCCTTTTGGAGATACGCTGAAGAAGGTATTCCTATTCTGAAATCTCTCGTGTTATTTGATCAGGAGGATCCGCATACACATTACAGAAATGATGAGTTTATCTGTGGAGAAAAGATTCTGGCCTGCCCAATAGCAGAGCCAAACGCCAAAGGAAGACGAATGTTTATTCCTAATGGTGAGTGGTATAATTTCTGGGATGATGAATTAGTTGAAGGTGGAGAAGAAGTATGGGTAGATGCTGATTTAGATTCTATGCCAATTTTTATCAAAGCTGGTTCGATTATTCCAAAGTATCCAATACAACAGTTTGTGGGAGAAAAAAATATCGATCAGTTAATTCTGGACGTATACTTTAAAGAAGGCAAAGAGAAATCTCAGGTATACGAAGATGCACATGATGGATATGACTATAAAAAAGGCAGATTTAGTTTACGAGATTTCAAATTGATCGGAAAGAAAAAGTCGTTGACCATTCAGCAGTTTAAATCAGGAAAATACATCACTCCTTATGATACTTTTCAGATGAATATCAAAGGCTTACCTTTTAAAATTGCTAAAATTGAGATTGATAATGAGGTATTGGATCTAAAAAAGCTAAAGATCAATGGAGACAATTCATTTGTGGTAACCAAAGAGTTTAACAGACTTCATATAACTGCAAAATAAGAGTATCAAATCAACTAAAAAAAGCTGTCAATTTTGACAGCTTTTTTTATGTGGTTGGGGGTAAAGGACTGAGGGGTTGACTTAAGTGAGCCCTTCACTTAAGTGAAGGGCTCACTAATGTCCGTTAAACTAAAAAGTAAACATTATTTATATATAATTTATCAATCAGTCAATTGAACCTTCTGATCATTTCAGGCTTATTCTTTTTCAATTTTATCCTTTTTTTCGATCAT
>CAYQPI010000020.1:0-11118 GCA_964419405.1 uncultured Flavobacteriaceae bacterium | reverse complement strand
TAATGAAGTCAATCAATCCACTGGCGTATCAGGACATCATTCTTGTCATTCCAATTTTCTGGAGGCTGCCATGTCAAGAGGCCTTGATGAGACGGTCGCTGCCTTTAACAATATCAATATATTCCAACCCATGGGAATCGTGACCAGACCTCACCCGGGCGGAAGAGGGATCACCCAGGGAATTGCAGGACAGCCATCGGTTTCTGTAAAAGGTGAATTTGTTGAGTTTTATGCAGAAATAGATCTGCTTGTTTTGATAGCCCATTGCCCATATGGTGATCAAAGCTCAGGAGTTGCAGATGCTGTTTACTACACAAATACCGTTGAGGTTTTTGACACTGGTGTAACCCCTCAGCCTGGTCCTGATTGGGAAGAATGGAGACCTACCTGGAAAAAAATTATGGAGAAATATAAGAATGAAGGTGAATCCGGGATCCGAACAGGGTGGTTTAAAGACGCATTATAACGTAACTAATTGCGGCCTGAAGTCTGCATAACTTACTACGGATTTGAAAGATGATGTACAAGAACTCACTTCTATTCAAAATCAAAAACCTCAGAAAAATATTAGGTTTTAGATTTCGTTATAATTTAGCAGCCCTTAGGTCCATTCACCGAAGCCTTCCTGCTGCGAAAAACACAGAATTGTTTCTTAAAAAAGTTGCGGTCTGGACGGGACGTTTCACCTCCGCATAACGCGTTGTATTTCTGTGTAATATAAAGTCAGACACACTCATATTTCCCTTGACAAACCATTTCATATCGTCAATTAATGTATAGTGAAGAACTAACAACCAAGTATATGCAACTCTTTATTCAAGAAACCCAATACAAAGAATCTTAATGTTGAAAACATCAAACTTTGGTAAGAGATTCTATATTTCGACTAATATAGATTTGTGAACTCATGAAACTCTTTCATTCAGAGATATAACCAATAAGTGAATTTTAAATTAATCGACCTGTATCTGGTGAAAATAGAAGTTATTCGGGATAAAACTTTAAAAAAAGATATCCAAAATTATTATTCCTCTTCTTTAAGACAGATAGGCAATGAAGAAGACATACTTACTCCTCATCGTCGCTATCTCGTCCGTGTTTTAAACGACTTAGGGATCCCTCCAAGGAGTAAATTACCTGTGTCTGATGTGCATGATTTGATTAGAAATGATCAGAGATTGGCTATGGCTATTTATAATATTTATGAGGCCAACTATACCTTATTTCACATTAACTATGCACGAAATAAATCCATTTTTCGAAAAATTCAAAAAATGAAAAATGAGATTAAGGTCGCTCTCGAGAAGATGTAAATTAGCCGGAATGGTGGAAGCTGAAGATCTGCGATTTGTCACCCTTATTTTATCTAAGCTGAGAATTCAACAACCAAACCGATGCTTCCTTTCTTAGGTTAAACCAGTTAGGCTTCAGCATTAGGTTGATGTTAAAAAACTGTCCAAAAAAATTACATTTTTCTGAAATTGACACTTGCAATTGATGCATTTAATGCTACACCATCTCCAAGTGGAGCTTCAACAAACAATGTTATGGACTTTTGGGGATTAGTAACGCTATTTGGCGAGGTATATGTTGTCCCACTGTCGGTACCTGCATCATATACATGCGCCTCAACTGTTTTTTGATCGATGAAAGAATTGTTTTCCATCAGGTTTATATCGACTACAGCTATATACCAGTCAGGGCTTGGAGCGATCATTGTTGCCAATGATATAAATGAATGTTGCTCGGTAACTTCCACTCTTAGAACAATCTCTCCCGTTCCTGATCCCAGGTTACTACCAATATAATAATTATGCCCATTTCCTTCCTCAATTAACTCCTTTAGTTCGTCATCAAGTGGTGATGTTCCTCCGGTTTCGGCCATGTTTCTTATTCCATCTGAAGCATCGGTTCCAATATTAAAAAGAGATTGGTTAGCATTATGACTCCAGCCAATTATCCTGGAAAAATGTGCATTCGAAGGATAGTCTGTAGGAAAATCTTCGCTATTCCAATCAATTTTAAAAGTTACCAAATATTCCGCACTACGATTGACATCATTTGAATCCATGTCTTCATCATTTGTACAGGCAAAAAATAGTAGCGTAATTATACTCAATATACCAAGGTTTCGCATACAACTAGGGTTTTTAATTATTATGAATTTAAGACCTTGGTCGGTGCAGGTTGAAAAACCTTCCAAATTTTTATAACCGTTTACCTGATTTTTAAATTCAAACCTTTCCTTCTAAGCCCCACAACGCCCAGAATATAAACTATTGTACACTGAAAAAATAACTATTAACTCCCTATGAATTTCAAAGCCGTTTCATCATCAGGTTTTATCTCTAAAGCTTTTTGAGCATAAAATATAGATTTTTCTTTCATGCCCATTTTACGTGCTAAGTTTGACAAGCCTATCTGAAATTCATACGATTGTGGATTATAGGTAGCCATAACTTCACCTAAACCAAATGCCATTAACGGGTCAACCTGGGCCAGGTTTAAAATTAATGAGCCTATCCACATCGGGTTCTCTAAATGATTTTCAATTTCATTTGCCTTTGAAAAACAAGTTTTCGCCCTGTTCAAATCTTTTTGACTTAATGCTTCGAATCCCTTCAAAAACTCAGTAAAAAAACGCCCTGAAAAATAGGTGTCAGCAAGGCTTGTAATTTCAGAAATTTCGTCATATTTCTTATTAAAAAGTAATTCTGAATAGGTATAGTCGATTAAATCACCGTAAAAATCAGGATAAACGCTATACTCTCCCAATTCATTTTCCAATAGAATCGGTACCTGATCCCAATCTGTGTTTTCATCAAACCGTGTCAAGCTTGGATCAAGTGCTTTGGTAACTTGCCAGTCTTGATCATATTTCTCCACAGCACTTTCAAATCCTTTTGTAAAACGGTACGAAATGGATTTATCTTTTTTGTACAAGTCAATATAGGCCTTGAAAAAAGCTAATGCGCCTTCCTGGGAATAATTTTGATTTAGCTGGCTTGCCATGTAACCGCCTACTCTATCCCAGATTAAAGATTTTTCAGGTTGAATTTGATGCCCAGCCTCGATTTTTTCCCGGACTTCTGTAGAATTATCTTTGATGCATTTTGGATTAATATACCGATTGAAATACTTGAAACTTGAAGCTAAATATTTATCATTTTCGACGTTGGATCTACCCATTTTCTGGTAATATCCTTGCCCAAAATTATAAACATCATTTATGGCATCCAACATCAACCTATCTTCGGCTTCCTTTGCTGCGACCGTTTTAGCTTCAATGCCTGATAAAATCTGAACCAAACTAATCCCTAAACTTTCTACATCTTGTCGACCCAGGTTAGATCCGATAGACAAAGATATATTATCCGCTGGCGCGGCGATAAACAAAAAACTGGTTTGAGGCATTCCGCCACTATGCATGATGATGTGCTGTCCCAAAAAAGGACGTACCGAAATTCCTAAGGCATATTCATTCCAGCCCTGTTCGCCCATTGGTTCAAGCATCAATTCAACGGTTTCAGGTTTTAGAATTTTTCCATTTTTCAAGGCTATTCCCATTTTAACAACATCCTGAACGGTCGAACGTACCCCACCAGCTCCAAATCGGCTACTGATGTCGAGATATTCCCCATTTTCGATTTTGCCTCCATTTTTAAAATAGCCTCGAACTCGATTAGGAACAATCGCAATCGGATCATCCATCATGGTATTTTCCATGTTTGCGGGTATCCAAATATGTTCTTTTAAAAAATCTTCGTAAGATTTGCCACTTACTTCTTCAATCACCGCGCCTAATAGGTTGTAGCCATAACTTGAATACTTCCAATCTGTATTTGGCTCAAAAAGTAATTCCCAATCTTTAAAAATATCAATCGCCATTGTTGTAGAATAAGGTTCTTTGATATGTTTTTCCTCCTTACTGTCGCTTCGGTAATGAGAAATGCCCGCGGTGTGAGATAAAATCTGGCGAATGGTAATCGGATATTCTTTTTTTGGAAAATACGGATAATAGGTTTGCACTTCAGCATCCAAATCGATTTTTCCCATTTCCCAAAGTTTCAATATTGCCATGGCAGTCATGGGCTTAGTGGTTGAAGCAATTTGATATGAAGATGCCGGTTTTGCCTCGACCTGATTTTCGATATCCGCCAGGCCCCAGGCATTTTCATAATAAAAATCGTGATGCTGGAAAGCTACTGAAACAGCAGGGGCTTTGGTTTGCTTTTGCCAGGCCTGAATTTTGGCTTCGATTTTGGTTAGTTTTTCTCCAATAACCGCAGCACTCGTTTCCTGAGAAAAAGAGCTCCATGTTGAAAAAGTTATAAAAGCGAAATATAGTAGTCTAATAGATAAGTTCATTTTGTTACTGTAATATTGATTGATAATAAATGAGACTGCGTCCTTTGAATTATGTTACATTTTTTTTCAAATTGTTGGAACGGTCTGAGTTCTGATTTTGTTCTCACCAAGAAATGGTTGAATGGGGAAAGGGGCATAATTGTTCACATACCACCAAAAAAAACCTCAGATTTCCCTGAAGTTTTTCATTAGCTAACTATTTAACAGTGAACTCATAATGTTAACAACACAACTATTGTTTCTTAAAAAAGTTGCGGTCTGGACGGGACAATAATTAAATTAATAAGTATTACAGAGTTTGGAGCCAATTCCCGGATAGCAGTATTATGAGCACAATAATTAATCGGGAGATTGAAAAAGAAGCGCTTCTTCGTAAAGCAAGAGATTTAAGAATTGTTGAAAGTAGTCCATCAATCAGAGATCAGATCACCTTAGCTACCAAGCAATTCATTATGGCACAGGCCAATTTGTCAGATCCTGGTGATTCAATATTAAAAGAATACATGGAAGACAATCTTCACTTGTTTCGATCTGAGGAAAGGTATTCATTTGAGCAATATTATTTTGATCAGGATAAGAAAAAGGCACAAATTGAAAAAATCAAATGGCGGGAAGGCCATGGGGTAAACGGATCAGTAGAAATTAATTTGAAACTTGAGTATAAAAATGTCTCCCAGAAGTATGTTGCAGAATATTTTGGGTTAGATTTTGCAGTAGAATTGAAGTCTTTTGAAAAGGGAGATATTGAGATACTTGAATCAATATGGGGATGGCACTTGCTTAAAGTATATGAAATCGTTCCTGGGCATATAATAGATTTCAAGGAGAATCGGCTCATGGTGTTGAATGCTTGGAGACAGGACGAGCAAAAAAATTATTATGAAAAAGAATTACAAAGTCTTATAAAGGAATTCAATATTGATTTTAGGATGGATTCGTTAATGAAAGAAGGTTATAATTAATGGATCCAGGTTTAAAGAGAACGTTATTATCGTATATGATGCTGTTGACAACCAGCATAGTCTGGCCGCATGAAAGCACACCATCATATTTACAATTGAGAATCGATAATGAAAAATTAATTGTTCATTTCAAGTATCCTTTAGACCAAAACGGTAATGCCATGATTGAAATAGGTTTTCCAAAATCATGGAGGGCTGTTGATTCATATTATTCTGAAATAGGGACCACGGGATTTTTTGATGCTACCTATGAAGTGGGCCAAATGCAAGACTCTATTGAGATTAATAGGAGGTCAGATAGTAAAGGGCCGCTCATCGTCTCTTTATCTGAAAACGGAAACACGCATACTTCCTTGGTCCATTCCAAAGTTAATCGATGGGAGATTGATTTAGATGCTTCTTTTTCAAGGTGGCAATTATTCTCAGATTACACGCTAATTGGTATAGAACACATACTTTTGGGCCTGGACCATATATTGTTTGTGTTGGCTTTATTGTTTCTGGCAAGAGGAAAACAACTGCTTCTTGCAGTAACTTCCTTTACCATAGCTCATAGCATAACACTTCTAATGTCAAGTTTAAATATTCTTTACTTGCCAATTGCTGTTACGGAGGCTTTAATTGCCTTTAGCCTGGTTTTAATGGCTACAGAAGTATTGAAACCTATACCTGAAAGAAACACGAACTATATTACTCTCGGATTTGTTTTTGGTTTACTTAATGGGTTGGGTTTTGCTGGAGCCTTATCTGATTTAGGACTTCCAGGTAATCATGTCTTATTGAGTTTATTCTCATTTAATTTAGGTGTGGAAATTGGACAGCTCTTGTTTATTGGGATTGCACTTGTATTATTTACAATGTTCAAAAAATTAGTGCCCAGAATCAGGTTGTCAAGGGTTTGTGGTTACTTGATAGGTTCCTTGGGTGTCTATTGGTTGATTGTTCGAAGTTTAAATGTATGGAATGGATACTAAATTGACACTTAGAATCTAAATAGAACCATTTGAGTTGGATAGATATTATATTTTGGCATTAACTAAGTAAACGCTAAAAAACAAAAAAACCTCAGCGTTTACTGAAGTTTTTCATTAGCTAACTATTTAAGAGTGAACTCTTAATGTTAACAACACAACTATTGTTTCTTAAAAAAGTTGCGGTCTGGACGGGACAAGTGATGATAGGTAACGTCAACCTTATTTCTCAGGTAACTTTGCATCTGTTCCGTACTTCTTATTGGTGTCATCCCATACTTTTTCCAAAATGTCTTTCATAAATACCTCTCCTGAAGCAGGAAAATCGCCATAGGAATTCTGGTCTTCTTTTTTGAGAAGCTTTGGACGCGTTGGAGGAAGTGGCCAAATATTCTCATCTATTGCTGCCATTCTAGTGCGAATATTATCTCTTGTAATATTGAAGACCATATAGTCAGTTGCCAATACAAGAGGACCATCATATGTCTGTCGAACATCTTTTAGAACAACAGGATAGGTATCATAATCGTTGTAAAAATGGTACCCTATCGCTAGTCTTGGTTTTGTCTCAGCCATGATCTTGCCGAACTGAGCGGGAGATGAATGGGCCAATGTTGACAGCCAAAGAGCCATCTCAGGTGGGTAATTTTGCTTTTCAATCATGACCTCAGGAGAAGCGAAACACTCATGTATTGAAACATCAACTCCTTTTGTATACTCCATCCACCATTTGTTAGGTGAAGTATCACTAGAATATGCAATTTTGAACCCATTCCATTCAAGTATATAACTCACCGATCCATCTAAGGAATGAATCGCAGGTATAGAGCGTATGGTTACTCCGTTTTCTTCATAAATGACCTTGTTGACGCCCTTGTAGTCAAATTCATTCACTTCCCAATTTATTCCTCGCGAATCCATTCTGCCCATCAAAGAAATATCATCCCAGTATAAGAATTGTTTCAAGCCTTCTATAGCATGTGCCGTTCCCAATTCAGGTGTTTCTCCACTTGGGCCCCAAACTCGTAATGGCACGGTTCTGTTCATCTTTAATCCTCCTGTCCACAAAATAGGAAGATCACCCATATGATCTGTATGCAAGTGCCCTATAAAAACCTTATTTAAATAATCCATAGGTATTTTCATTGCTGAAATTCGACTCATGGACTGGGCTCCAATGTCAAATAGAAACTTATCCCCATTTCCTAATTCGATTAACCAGCAGGCTGCTGCTTGTTTAGGCCTGACACTTGGTTGACCTGTACCACAGGCAATTATTCTAATTTCATCTTTCCCGAGCTCCTCCATTCCTGGGTAATATACATCCATCTGCTGAATCATTTTATCATCTGCTCCCGGATCATCCTTCACAATTCCCGCCATTATTACTAATCCCATCACTGTCGCCAGAATCCCTCCTAAAAAGTAAAAAATATTTTTTTTCATGATATTTGTTCTTGGTTCAACAACATAAATATACAATTAATTTGTTTATTATTATACATATATTGGTCATGTATAATTATTTTTTGTATAATACTATACATTTTTAAATTCAGTTTAAGTATGCGCAATAAAAAAATTCAACCATGGTTGGAAGCAGGAGTCAGCAGGTTCACTAAACGAGGGCCGTCAGGTATCAAAATTTCTGAGGTCGCGAAAGACATCAAAACATCTTCTTCGAGCTTTTATCATTATTTCAACACAAAGGAAGAATACATAGAACAACTCATTGAGTACTGGCATGAAGAAGGTACAATGAGGATTATCAAGCAGGTTTTACTGGTAGAAGATTCAGCAAAGGCTATAGAACTTCTTTTCACACTGATATTTGAAACGAATTTTGAATATGAGTGCTTTCTGCTTCAGATGAGAATAGCAGCTAGAGAAAATACTCTATTTCAAAAAAAAGTTAAAGAAACTGAAAAGTTAAGGATTTCGTTTTTAAATTCCCTTCTCGCTGCATCAGGAATGCATCAAGGTAAAACCCAGTTCACAGCTAAACAGGTACATAACTACATAACGGGCTACTTAGTTTCTCTTAATATGATTCCCCCTTCAAGACCTGAGTTGAAGCTCTTTCTTCAAGATCTCAATGAGATTTTTGGCATTTAGTGCTGAATATAAAAAATCATGTTGCTGGCAGGAAACCCTTAAAAACAAAAAAACCTCAGCGTTTACTGAAGTTTTTCATTAGCTAACTATTTAAGAGTAAACTCTTAATGTTAACAACACAACTATTGTTTCTTAAAAAAGTTGCGGTCTGGACGGGACTCGAACCCGCGACCCCCTGCGTGACAGGCAGGTATTCTAACCAACTGAACTACCAAACCGTTGCTTATTAGCGTCGCTTATTGCTAAGCAGGTGCAAATATAAATCTGTTTTTTGATTTGTCAAAAGGAAATCGTTTTTTTTTAAATAAATTTACTCCTTCTTACCATATAGGTGCTGAGAATCTGGTCAAAACCCTCATGTATATCAACAGGAACATACTCTATTTTATACTGCATGCACTTGTATTTGAGACGTTTAAAATAGTCTTCCACCCGTAATCGATATGCTTCCTTGATATTTCCGGCAAAAAGATTTATTTGCTCTCCCGTTTCAACATCTATATATTTTCTCGGCAAATCGTCAAATTCAAAATCTAATTCGAGCTTTCCGTCATAGGTATGGAACAAAACCACCTCGTGTTTATTATATTTTAGATGACGTAAAGAGGCAAATAATTCGTCCTCATTCTTATCAGACTGAAACATATCTGTAAACAAAAAGATCAAAGAACGTCTGTGAATTTTCTCTGCAATTTCGTGTAACGCCTTATAGGTATTCGTACTGCTTGTAGATTTCTTAGCAACCGTTTTTTCTAACTGATCAAGTAACATTCTTCTGTGCTTCTCATTGCCCTTGGCAGGGGCAAAATACTCACTTTCATCTGCATAAATACTCAATCCGAAGGCATCTCGTTGTCTTTTTAATATCTCCATCAATGCAGCAGTTGCCAGCACCGAAAAACCTATTTTATTAAAGGTGTCAACTGAAAGGCTTTGCAATTCAGGAAAATGCATGGAGGCCGAATTATCTATGATGATATGACTTCTTAAATTTGTCTCTTCTTCATAACGTTTTACAAAGAGTTTCTCTGATTTTGCATAAAGCTTCCAATCAATATGCCTGGTACTTTCTCCTTTGTTGTATAAACGATGTTCTGCAAACTCCACCGAAAAACCATGAAACGGACTTTTATGCATACCCGTAATAAATCCTTCCACCACTTGTTTGGCAAGAAGCTCAATATTAGGAACCGCATTTAATTGGCTTAGATCAACATCCTTCATAGTTCAAAAGTAGTAAAAACAAAAAAGGTTTGACCATTACGATCAAACCTTTTGTTTTCTATTAAAATGTCCTTTTACAAAAGGGCATTCAATTTTTCAGTATATACATTCTTTGGAGCTACACCAACTTGCTTATCTGCAACTTCACCTCCTTTAAAAAGCAAAACCGTTGGGATATTTCTCACACCGTACTTGGCGGCAAACTCCTGATGAGCATCAACATCAACCTTTACGATTTTTGCCTTGCTGTCAAAATCTTTGTCTAATTCCTCAACGATTGGAGCTAACATTCTACATGGTCCACACCAAGCTGCCCAAAAATCAACCAAAACCGGCTTATCTGAATTTAATACAACTTCCTCAAAATTAGCATCTGTTACTTCTATTGCCATAATATTTTTGTTTATTTATTTTGTTTCTTGATTTACTTGGCAAAAATAAGAAATTATTTGCCTCTAATAATCATTTGAAAATCTATTTTTCTTATAGTTGTATTATTTATGTTGATGAATGATGTGAGTGAGGGTTTCGGAACTTGTAGCTATTTTTAACAATTTGATTACGACAAGGTTCCGAAGCCCTCACTTTTCATTTGGAGCCGCAAAAAAAGAATTAAAACACTTCTGAGGCTATTTTTTTAATATTGTCAGATTTACCCATAGAATAATAATGTAGCACAGGTACACCAGCTGCCACAAGTTCCTTTGATTGTTGAATGGCCCATTCTACTCCAACCTGCCTGATTTCTACATTGTTCTTACATTTTTCAACCTCACTTACCAAAGCATCTGGTAGGTCTAGACTAAACACCTGTGGCAAAATACTCAAGTGCCTTTGCACAGCAATGGGCTTAATCCCCGGGATGATCGGAACATGAATTCCTATTTCTTTGGCAGCCTCGACAAAGGCAAAAAACTTTTGATTGTCAAAAAACATTTGGGTCACCACATATTCAGCTCCAGCATCTACCTTTTGTTTCAAACGTCTTAAGTCTGCCTTCATGCTCGGCGATTCCATATGCTTTTCAGGATAACCTGCCACCCCAATGCAAAAATCAGCCTTATAGGTACTCTCAATAATGTCATGCAGGTAAATTCCTTTATTCAGATCACTGATCTGTTGTACCAGATCAGAAGCATAATGGTTTCCCTCACTTTTAGGAATAAAGTAGGCCTCGTCTTTCATGGCATCTCCTCGAAGTGCCATGACATTGTCGATGCCCAAATAATGACAGTCTACTAAAACATATTCGGTTTCTTCTTTGGTAAAACCTCCACACAATACGTGAGGCACCGTATCTACCTGAAATTTATGCATCAAAGAGGCACAGATTCCAACAGTTCCCGGTCTCATCCTCGTCACCTTTCTCTCTAAAAGTCCCCCATCTTTTTTAATATAAACATGCTCCTCTCTCGAAGTGGTCACGTCAATAAACGGAGGCTTAAACTCCATCAAGGGAGCCACATTATCATACAATT
>CAYQPI010000019.1:0-3328 GCA_964419405.1 uncultured Flavobacteriaceae bacterium | reverse complement strand
AAAGCCTTTGGTAAGAAGAAAGCTTTTATGCTGTCTCAGAGTATTTCGATTTTAGGATACCTGATGTTGTGGTTTTTATTTGTGCCTGGCAAACCCTACCTATTTATCATTGCCTTGCCGTTTTTCGCTTTTGGTATTGGAAGTCTCTTTACTCTTATGATGTCGATGACTTCTGATGTGATCGATCTTGATGAGTTGACTTCAGGGCAACGCAGAGAAGGTGTATTCGGAGCTATTTACTGGTGGATGGTGAAATTTGGATTTGCTATTGCAGGATTATTGAGTGGTGTGATCTTGTCGATAATCGGATTCAATGCAGATGCTGCTACCCAAACAGAAGGTGCTATCACCGGATTAAGACTCTCTTTTTCAGGATTACCCATTCTAGGTACCCTTGTTGCGCTTTTAATCATGCGAGGCTATGACATGACCGAAGAAAGAGCTTTGGAAATAAGAAAAGAACTCGATGAGAGAAATGGAGAAAGCGAAGCTGAAACAGAATAAATCAATTTTTGATATGCTGATACGGCATTGAATAGGTTGATATAATAACGTTAATTAACAAACATCACAGATATGAACTTTCTAAAAACCCTACTTTTTTCAATTTTGTTTGTAAGCTTTTCTGCAGTTGGCCAGGAAAGGAAGTTAGTATGGGAAGAAAATTTTGACGGGCAGCAGCTTGAGTCTGATCATTGGAATATAATTCAGGGTGACGGTTGCCCGCATTTATGCGGTTGGGGTAATAATGAGAAACAGATTTACGATGAGGATAACTTAAACCTAAAGGATGGATTTTTGACCATTACTGCTAAAAAAGAAGGGGGTACATACACCTCTGCCAGGTTAAATACCAAGGGTAAAATGGAATTCCAGTACGGGAGAATTGAAGTAAGGGCACAATTGGCAATTGCCAAAGGCCTGTGGCCAGCATTTTGGATGCTGGGCTCCAACATCGATACCGCAGGTTGGCCGCTTAGTGGAGAAATTGATATCCTGGAGTATGTAGGCAGAGAACCTGAAACTATTTTTACGACCCTACATACGGCCGATAGTCATGGCAATTCAAAAAATACACGCAAGGACAGGGTGGAAGGTATTGAAGAAGGATTTCACACATATGCAGTAGATTGGACCAAAGATAAAATGGACTTTTATATTGACGACACACTTTTTTACACCTTTGTTCCAGAGAATAAAACAGTTGAAGTCTGGCCATTTGACCAGCCATTTTACATTCTGATCAATTTGGCTGTAGGTGGAAATTTTGGAGGAGCAGAAGTAGATGATACTGCACTACCGAGTGAGTACATAATAGATTATGTAAGGGTTTATCAATAATTTGTATCTGAATCTGATGAAATAAGATGCCTTATTAATCAAAAATAACTTCTATATTGCAGAGCAAATTTTTTAAAATCACTGATTTATTATGGGACAAACAAGTACAAAAAGAATCAATATTTATTTCGTAACCATTGTAATTACCTTAGGAGGTTTACTGTTTGGATATGATACAGGTGTTATTAACGGGACACAGTTTTATTTTTCGAAATATTTTGAGTTAACCGGATGGTTAAAAGGGTTTATAGTGAGTAGCGCTCTATTAGGGGCCTTGGCTGGTGCTGCTTCGGCAGGTATGATCTCAAAATCGATAGGTAGAAAAAAGTCTCTGATCATTGCAGCGATTTTATTTGCGGTTTCTGCCTGGGGCTCTGGTTTACCGTCAATGTTACCTGAATCAATGACCCTGATGGTGATTTTTAGAATACTTGGTGGTATTGCCATTGGTATGGCCTCCATGAATGCCCCAATGTATATTGCCGAGATTGCTCCGGCAAAAAACAGAGGAACTCTGGTGACGTATTACCAGATGGCGGTTGTAATTGGTTTTTTCGTTGTGTTTCTTGCCACTTATTTTATTGGTTCAGGACTAACGGAGCAGCAAAATATTGACTATGGCTGGAGGTACATGTTCTGGTCAGAATTGGTTCCGGCGATTGCCTTTCTTGTTTTACTGTTTCTAGTTCCTAAAAGCCCAAGATGGTTAATGATCAAAGGACGTGAAGATGAGGCTAAAGAAGTGCTAACCGCTATTCATGGTCAGGAAGTTGCCGATATTGAATTTGTAGAGATCAAAGATTCTATTGTCAAAGAAGGGAAAGTCAAAAAGGCATCTATCTTTGAGAAATCCTTATTCCCAATAGTTATTATAGGTACGGTACTTTCAGTATTACAACAATTTACAGGGATCAATGCAGTACTGTATTATGGTGCTGATATTTTCGAACAAGCCTTAGGATTTGGTAAAGACGATATCCTTTTACAACAAATATTACTGGCAACGGTGAATTTATTATTTACATTTATTGCCATGTTTACCGTAGATAAACTAGGTAGAAAGCCCTTATTGATCATTGGTGGTGTTGGTATGTTATTAGGTTTTTTAATTATGGGTTTCACTCTGTATATGAGTGATTATTCAGCCGTAAATTCTGCAGGATTACCAGCTATTTCAAGTACAGAAGGAATTATATGTCTGATCGGGATACTGATGTTTATCGGTTCGTTTGCCATGTCTATGGGACCAATCGTTTGGGTATTACTGGCTGAAATATTTCCAAATAGAATTAGAAGTACTGCCATGGCGATTGCAGTGGCAGCACAATGGCTGGCCAATTATTTTGTATCTCAAACCTTCCCGATCGTTGTAGAGAGCGACGCCAATAAATTAGTAGCTGACGGAGGTACCTGGAATAATTCCCTGCCTTACTTTTTGTTTTCAGCGTTTATAATTTTCATTATTTTCTTCACCTGGAAGTGGATTCCAGAAACCAAAGGAAAAACCTTGGAAGAAATGGAAGCCATATTTAATAAAAAGAAAAGCTAAGCGTATTTATATATGAAAAAGAAGATGGGAAGGCTGAATACATATTTGGCTGTTCTGTTGACACTCGTTGTTTTTGCGATTCAATCAAGTTGTAGTGATGACAATGATTTTGAGGAAAAGGAACAAGGAGGACAGGGGAACGGACAAGAGCCGGTATCTGATGATGCCGTGCCTTTTATCGAAATTATGACACAGGGGCCGATTATTGATGATCCGAAAGTAAAGGCTACCATTAAGATATCTGACAAAGGAGAGGTAATTCACGAGGGGCATATTGGCATCGAACTACGTGGCGCTTCCTCGCTTCATTTTGATAAAAAGTCTTATGGTGTTGAAACCTGGGATGCCAACGGTGAAGATATAGACGTTTCCTTGCTGGGAATGCCGGCTGAAGAAGACTGGATACTTCATGGTCCTTATAGTGACAAGAGTTTGATG
>CAYQPI010000018.1:0-2661 GCA_964419405.1 uncultured Flavobacteriaceae bacterium | reverse complement strand
GTCAAGCCATTATTAGGACTTTCAACGGCTTTGTAAATGTCTTCTATATCGTTCTCTGTGCTCACTACTCTTGGCAATCCAAGAATAGGATAAGGTGGGTCATCTGGATGGATACACATGAGAACACCGGCTTTCTCTGCGGCAGGGATGATTTGTTTTAAGAAATAAAAGAGATGTTCTTTTAATTCCTTTGGCCCTATGTTTATATAGGAGGCAAGAATCGTATTGAATTCCTCTAAGGTATACCCTTCTTCTGCGCCTGGTAAACCGGCGATGATGTTTTTTGTCAAGAGTTTTTTGTCTTCCTCGTTCATTGACTCAAACATGTTTTTTGCACTATCCAGCTGTTGTTTCGAATAGGCGTCAGCGGCTCCGGGTCGTTGTAATAAGAATAGTTCAAAAGCTCCAAAGGCGGCAGCATCAAATCTTAGTGCCTTTGAACCGTCGGCAACTTCGAAATTTAAGCTTGTTCGAGTCCAATCCAAGACCGGCATAAAATTATAGCATACGGTATCAATTCCGCAAGCTCCTAAATTAGTTAGTGTTTGATTATAGTGATCGATGTATTGGTCGAAATTTCCGGACTGCGTTTTGATATCTTCATGAATCGGAACACTTTCAACGACAGACCAGCTCAGGCCTGCATTTTCAATGATATCCTTTCTTTTCTTGATTTCTTCTATTGGCCAAACTTCACCGTTTGGTATATGGTGCAATGCAGAAACGATTCCTGTAGCCCCAGCCTGTTTGATGTCAGCCAGGCTCACCGGATCATTTGGTCCGTACCATCGCCATGTATGTTCTAGTTGTATATTCATTTTTCATTAATTAAACACCGCTAAAAGCGCTAAATCCTCCATCAATAGGAATGACAACTCCGGTGACGAATGACGCCCCTTCACCACATAACCATAGGGTAGTTCCTATAAGATCTTCTGGTTCTCCGAATTTCCCCATGGGTGTTTGTTCAATAATTGTATTTCCTCTTGGCGTTAATTCTCCATCCTCTGTGGTTAGAAGGGTTCTGTTTTGATCGGTTAAGAAGAAGCCCGGTGCTAAGGCATTCACTCGGATTCCGACTTTAGAAAAATGAACTGCCAGCCATTGTGTAAAATTAGAGACGGCTGCTTTGGCACCACTATAGGCCGGAATTTTGGTGAGGGGTGTAAAAGCATTCATTGACGAAATATTTAATACACTACAGCCTTTTTTACCCACCATGTCTTTGGCAAAAATTTGTGTTGGGAGCAGTGTTCCAATGAAGTTCAAATCAAAAACAAATTTTATTCCAGCCGGATCAAGATCAAAAAAAGTTTTAAAATCATCTTCTGTTCTAGATAGGTCTTCTTCTTTTAAGTGAGGAGTAGAGGTGGTTCCTAAAGGGTGATTTCCACCAGCGCCATTGATCAGGATGTCGCATGAACCCAAGCGTTTATTTACTGCTGTTTTTGCATTTTCTAATGACTCTTTTTCCAGCACATTGGCAGCTAAAGCAATGGCAATTCCGCCCTTGCTGTTAATTTCATCCGCAACCTTATTAGCGGCTTCAATTCTAAGGTCCAAAACAGCAATTTTATGTCCCTCTTTGGCCAGGGCTTTGGCCAAGGTACTGCATAACACACCACCAGCTCCTGTTAAAACGATTACTTTACTCATATGATGTCTTTATTTAACCATTTTTAGTAGCGATTTTTTAAAGAAAAAAGTTTGTCAAAACCAATAGAAAAAACAGTAGTACTCAAATGTAGTAATTTTTTCGTGTTCGCACACGAAAATTAAAATTAATTTCATATTTTGGCTTTATGCAAGGTTAGAATTCAGTTCAGAAACGTTCTGTTAAACCCTGATGCATTTGAGAATTATCAAGCTTATATGATCACCATAAAAATAATCGCGAAAGAAGCCCAGGTCTCTGAAGGAACGGTAGATCGTGTGTTGCATAACAGAGGAGGTGTGTCAAAAAAAACTGAAGCAAAAATTAAGAAAATTCTTAAAAAACACAATTTTCAGGTCAATCCTGTGGCACGTGCCCTTGCAATAAAACAAAAATTCAAGGTACATACTTTAATGCCCAAATTCGATGAAGCTAATTTGTTTTGGAAATCTCCTTATGAAGGAATTCTAAAAGCTAGTGCTGAGGTCAAGAATGTTGGCATGGTTGTCAAAAATTTTTTTTTCGACCAGTTCGATTCAGCCTCTTATTTAGAACAGTTTGAGGCCTTACTTAAAGAGAGCCCTTCGGCTGTTGTGATCGTTCCAACTTTTGCTAAGGAAACTAAAAAGGTGGTGGAACGACTGGAAGCATTAACTATTCCATACCTTTTTTTGAATATTGATTTGGAAGGATTCAATAATATCTCATTTATAGGTCAGGACTCATATATGGGTGGTTATCTTGCTGCCAAATTGATGCATTTGAGTATTGGAGAAAAAGCGAAGGTGCTAATAGTTCAGTCAAGAACGAATGTCCATAACTACTATGCCATCTCTAAAAGAATTGAAGGCTTCAATGATTATTTTGAGCAAAAAAAGTTAGAAATTCAATGCGTTGCTTTGAATATTGATGATCTTAATGATGCCCAAAGCTCCAGTGAAAGTATTAATTCCGTTTTGATCGGTCAAAATTCAATTCGAGGGATTTATGTGCCTTCAAGTAGAATC
>CAYQPI010000017.1:0-4129 GCA_964419405.1 uncultured Flavobacteriaceae bacterium | reverse complement strand
ACTAAAAAAAGTAAAAGCTTTTTCATTTTATTAATTCACCTTTATTCTTGTTGTTGAAGGTTCCAAACCGTTAGAACTTGCAGTAACCACTATTTCACCGCCCTCTTTTGCAGCTTGTAGTAACAAGACACATTTTCCTTTAAAGGCATTTCGATAATTCACTTTATGTGGTGATAAATCTAAAATATCGCCATTTTCAACACCAATGATCTTACCATGACCTGAGACATCGAAGTCAAGGCGATGATTGGCATGAGGTACCTTAGTTCCACTCTTGTCTACAACTGAAAATTCCAGTCGTATTACATCTGTTCCATTGGCCTCAACCATTTCTCTGTCAGCATCTGCCTGAAGAGCAAAGGCCTGTTGGGCTGTTACATGTTTTTTTTCACAAATTTCTACCCCATTGTTTTTAGATACAACCTTAAGTTCTCCTGCAGTGTAAGGAACGTGCCATACCAATTGTCTTGATTCATCCATTTTTTTCTCGCCCAAAGAGGAACCGTTTAAAAATAATTCGGCACTGTCACAATTTGTATAAACTACCACCGGAATAATCTGACCTTCTTTGCCAGGATGTGTCCAATGGGGTAAAAGATGCACCATAGGTTCTTCAGTCCAGAGGCTTTGATACAGATAATAATGGTCTTTAGGTATACCGGCTAAATCGATAATTCCGAAATTGGCAGTTCTTGCCGGCCAACCAAATGATTCTCCTAAATAATCAAAACCAGTCCATCTGAAATTACCGATATAGTAATCATATTTCTGAACGCGGTTCCAGTCATGTCGAACTCCAATTCGAACAATTGAATTATCATAAGAAGATTGGTATTTTTTTGTAATATCCGGGAAAACTTCTTCTTCGGTTAGATCAGGGATCTTATAAACCCGTGGCTCCATTTTTGCGAATTGTTCGGGTCTTTCCCAGGGAGCAGGATTGTCTTTTGTTCTATACCAGGTTTGGGACCTGTAAACACCTCTTGTTTGCAAGGTATGCGTCATTTCGGTACCAATAATAAGTTTTTCAGGATTTCTTTTATGGTATGATTCGATGCTTCCTTTGTATTCTCCATTACCGTTGAAACCGGCGATATCAATATGAGGAGAACTGTATCCCCGACCCTGAGTGAAGGGTCGTGTATCATCTATTTCCTTTGCAAAAGATACGATCTCTTTTTGTTCTTCAGAAGTAAATCCATGAATCTCGTTTCCTATACTCCAGATGACAACAGATGGATGATTCCTGTCTCTTTTAATAAAGTCTTTAAGATCTTTCTTCCACCATTCGTTGAAATACATGCCGTAATCAAACGATGCCTTGGTTTTCCACCAACCATCAAAGGCCTCATTCATAACCATAATACCTAAAGTGTCGCAGATTTTATAAAATTCAGGAGAAAATGGGTTATGCGTTGTACGTAATGCGTTACAACCCATATCCTTTAACAATTTGAGTCGTTTGTATAAGATATCGTCGGGAACGGCCGAACCTACAGGTCCTGCATCATGATGGTTACTTAATCCTTTAAATTTTATAGGTTCATCATTTAAAAAGAACCCTTTATTACCTTTTAATTCTATTGATCTTATACCAAATGGGGTATTGTAGGTATCTTTTAGCTCACCCCCAACATATAGTTTGGTTTCACAACTGTACATTGATGGATTGTCAGGTGACCATAAATTTGGGTTTTTAACGATAAACTCCTGTTTAAAAGTGGCAGATTCTTTTGTTGAAATTTTGCTTACTGAATTGGCAACTACCTTGTTTTGATCATCAACGATCGAACTGACGATTTCTATAGTTTGATCAGTAGCTGTCTCATTATTCAGTTCCCCAGTTAACTTAACTGTAGCCTTTGATTTACTGATCTTTGGGGTTGTGACATTAGTTCCCCATTGCGGGACATAAATATCTGAGGTTTTAGTCAACCATACGTGACGATAAATCCCTGAGCCTGTATACCATCGGGAACTAGGGCTTTTTGAGTTGTCTACTCTAACCGAAATTTCATTTTTACCCTCTTTTAAAAAGGGTGTTAAGTTGTATGAAAAACTGATGTAGCCATAGGGTCTGTTCCCTAGTAATTGACCGTTTATATATACGTCTGAATTCATATATACCCCATCAAATTCAATAAAGTATCTTTCATCTGAGGAAAGGTGGTCTATCGTAAGATCTTTCCGGTACCAGCCAATTCCTGTAGGAAGAAAACCCCCTTGTATTCCTGCAGGGTTGTTTTCGTCATAACTGCCCTCAATACTCCAGTCATGTGGCAGATCAATCTCGCGCCAATTGGCATCATCAAAATCTTCAAGATGGGCATTTTGATGGTCACCCAACATGAATTTCCAGTCAAAATCGATGGATTTTCTTTGGCGAACATCAGCTGGCTCAAGATCTCCACTTCCCATGAACTGCAAGCTGGTAATGAGAATGATAAAAGTTCCAAGTGCTGTTAATTTTTTTCTATGTTTTTTTACAAATTTCATATTTGAAATCAATTTATTTTGAACTTTTTTTACGAGCCATTTTTTTCTTAAAATCAGGGTTCGGACTCGCATATTGTGCATTGACTTCCTCTCTCCAATTTTCTAACTTACCTTTCATGAGCTTAAACTCTTCAGGATATTTATCGATAATATTTTCAGATTCCCCTATGTCATTTTTAAGGTTGAATAGCTCAAAAGTGTTGTCTTCAAAATTTTGAATCAATTTAAAATCGTTATAACGAATGGAAGAATAGGGTACGCCACCTTCTTGGTGATAATGTGGGTAATGCCAGAAAATGGCGTCCCTGTCTAATGGTTCGTTGTTACTAATTAAAGCAACCAGACTTTTGCCATCTACCGCTTGCATTGCCGTTTTTTCTGATGAAATTCCCGTCAATTCCATTAGGGTAGGGTAGTAGTCCATCGAAATGATTGGTTCATCTATTTTGATGCCTTTAGCTGCGCTTTTTGGGGCATAGATTATAGTTGGGATCCTTACTCCTCCTTCATAGATATCTCCTTTTCCTGTTCTCAAAGGAGCGTTACTGGTAACACTTTTTTTGGACTTTCCGATAAGACCGCCATTGTCTGAAGAAAAGAGGATGATCGTGTTGTCATACAGTCCTTTTTCTTTGAGTTTACTGATAATTTTTCCAACGGCTTCATCTGTATGTTCTACCATAGCCGCATATTTTGGATTTTGATGTCTGCTATTCTTATTTATCAGTTTTTTGTATTTATCAACTTTATCTTCTTTCGCCTGAAGAGGAGTGTGCACATTGTACAACCAAAAGTTTATAAAAAAAGGTTCATCAACATTTTGGTCAATGAAATTCACGACTTCATCACTTAACCTTTCAGTAAGATATTCTCCATCAGGTCCGTCAGTAATTCTTGGATTACCATAAGGAGAAAAATATCCTTTGCTTCCCTTTTTCTTATTTAACTGAGGAGAACCTTTTTCCCATCCGCCAATGTTTATATCGAAGCCATGATTTTCGGGCCAGTTTTCTTCTTTTTCTCCTAAATGCCATTTCCCAAAATGAGCTGTTTTATATCCTGCATCCTTAAAGGCCTCGGCCATTGTGTATTCTTCCTGGGGTAAGTACATTTTCCAGTCCGGAACATTTAATTTTGCCCAAGGGTATTTGTGACCTTCAATCCAGTCCGTAATATTATTCCTTGCTGGATATTTCCCCGTGACAATCGATGCTCTTGTGGGTGAGCAAACTGTGCAAGAGCTATATGAATTTGTAAAACTTACTCCTTCATTGGCCAACATGTCTATATTTGGACTTTGATATAAATCACTTCCATAAGTGCCGAGGTCCGTCCAGCCAAGATCATCAACAAGAATAAAAACAACATTTGGTTTTCTTTCTGTTGACCTGTTTTTGTCATCTGCTTTACAACCGATGAACAAAAGAAAAAGGACAGGTATTAACGCAAATTTATTCATTTAATCTACTTGGCATTTAAATAGGTTGGTGCTGAAAATGTGAAAATATCAGATGGCGTTCTTGCCTCTGCCATCAATTCTGTCAACTCTTGTACAAGTTCAGGGTACTCCGCTGCGATATCTTTGGTTTCACCCGGATCTTCCTCAAGGTTATAAATTTCTATTCTTCGGTCA
>CAYQPI010000016.1:0-9127 GCA_964419405.1 uncultured Flavobacteriaceae bacterium | reverse complement strand
TCGTATTATTGAGTGCTTATTATCAAGGAACGGGAATTATTGATATAGTGCTGGCCAATTTGAAGGATACTTTTTATTTTCAAGGCAAGCTGCTTAACGGGAACCTGATCATTTATTTTATACTCAACTCCTTTTGGTTTCATGTACCCTTACTTTGCATGATCATCGTATCTGGTATGCTGACAACCGAATATCAGGAGAAAACCTTACAAACGGTGCTTATGCAACCTATTGTGAAGTGGAAATATCTATTAGCGAAATATATTGTGGCCAGTTTGTTTACTATTTTTTTAGTGCTTCTATTGGCCTTAACATCCTTTCTGTTATCATACGGAATTTTTGGAAAAGGAGATCTTGTGGTCTATACGAATGGTCTCACTTTTTTTGAGCACGACGATGCCTTCTATAGGTTGGTAAATGCTTTTTTAGTTGGAACCCTTTCTTTGGTATTCTTTTCTGTGGTAAGTTTAACCCTTGCCGTGTTGTTGAAAGAAAGTTTTAAAACTTGGATTGTGGCTGCTTTGTTTTTAATCGTTTCCACACTGTTATTGAAAATAGACCTGGGTCATGAAATATGGAACCAGGTAGCTTTTTTTAAATTGAACAATACCTGGCAATATTTTTTTAACGAGGATATTGAATGGAATAGGATTTTGATCAATTCGGTCTTAATGAGTCTTTATATTTTAGTGACCATGTTTGTGGGGCTATTTTTATTTCAGAAAAATGACATTGGATGAAACTACATGGAATACTTTTACTGTTTTTAGTTGCTGCTAATGGCTTTTGTCAAACAGCAGAAGAACAGGTGCTTTTTGTTAAATCCAGATTGGATAGTATTGAAACCTTTCAGGCAGACCTAAAGTTGCATGTGGATGTTTCATTCATTAAAATGCCGGATAAGGAAGCACTGGCAGTTTTTAAAAAAGGTGAAGATCTGGTCATCGATTCTGAAGATTTTGTGCTTATTCCAAAACGGGGGTTAGACCTGTCTTTTAGTGAGCTGTTTGAGTATCCATTTATGGTAGTAGACAGAGGTGGGGCTGAAGAGCAGTCTCCGTCGCTATTGGCAATTTCTATTTTACCATCAGATAATAAGGCAGATTTTAGCATAGCCAATTTACTTTTGGATACAGAGAAGAAGCGCATTACTCAGGCAGAAATCAATACTAAAAAAGATGGCACTTATACATTGAACCTTACATACCCAGATAACCAGGCTATACTTCCAACCAAATTGGAGATTTCATTTGAAATGGATCGCATCAGAATTCCACTTAATTTTGTAGGCAGCGATGTCTCTGTAGACCGTAAAAAGATGCGGGAAAATGATCAGAAAACAGGAAAAATTAGACTTGATCTGGAATACAGAAGTATTGAAAAAACCCCATAAGCTCAGCTCATTCAGGTGCTTAAATGCTGTTTTTAATCATGGGAAAGGTTACTATTTACACAGTTTCTAAAGCGATCTCGACAAGATTGACCACACAGATTTCAACAGATTTTGGCGCCAACATGGTAGGCCTATTTCTGACAATAAGTTCATACTCCATGTTGACCTTTCTTCTTGATCTGAATTAATAGTTTATACTGGAGCTTACTTTGTATCTTGCGCAAATCATTTTTTTATAATGTCTGGAATCTACATACATATACCTTTTTGTAAACAAGCCTGTTATTATTGTGATTTTCATTTTTCAACTTCAATGAAAAATAAGGATGCCATGCTCAATGCTATTCACAAAGAAATTGGGCTGCGTACCTATGAAGTAAGAGAAGAGGTTGAGACGATTTATTTTGGTGGAGGAACGCCTTCAATATTGAGCAGTGAAGAGATTCACACCTTGATTGAATTTATTCAACGTAATTTTAAGGTGGTTGACCAACCTGAAATTACCCTCGAAGCGAATCCGGATGACTTGAATTCGGCAAAAATCAAATCTTTGGCTGAGGCAGGAGTCAATCGCTTGAGCATAGGAATTCAATCTTTTTTTGATGAGGATCTCAACTATATGAACCGGGTCCATAGTGCCAGTGAAGCGATCATTTCATTAGAAGAATCGCTGCAATATTTTGATAATATTAGTATTGATCTGATTTATGGGATTCCAGGATTAAGTGACAAGAAATGGACAGAGAATTTAAAGATTACCAGTGATTTTGGGATAAATCATGTGTCGAGCTACGCCCTGACCGTAGAACCTAAAACGGCCTTAGATCATTTTATTCGAAGTGGTAAATACCAGCCTTTGGATGAAGCCCTGTCTCAGAGACATTTTAGGCTATTGCAACAGTGGGCCAGAAAAGAAGGCTTGGTTCAGTATGAAGTGTCAAATTTTGGTAAAAAAAATTATTTTTCAAAGCATAATACTTCTTATTGGTTGGGTAAGAATTATTTGGGTATTGGGCCAGCAGCGCATTCGTATGATGGTGTTTTCAGAAGTTGGAATATTGCGAACAATACTAGATATATCACAAGTTTAAAGAAGGGTGTATTGCCAAATGAAATGGAAAAACTGGAGCCTGAAGACAGGGTCAACGAGGCAATTATGACTGGTTTAAGAACAATATGGGGGCTGTCTTTAGATGAGTTAGGAAATAACTTTGGGAAGAATTATCGGGACGAAGTTTTAAAAAATGCTGATAAATACCTGAATCAGGGTGTTTTAAGAATTGACAATAAAAATTTGATATTAGATCCGGAATCATATTTTCTGGCTGATGGTATTTCGGCAGATCTGTTTCTCTTAAAAGTATGATTTATTTAGTATTTTTAAAACTTAGAAGGAAAACATGGAAGCTTTACTAGGCCTTTTTCTCGGAGCGATTATGACCTATTGGATTTTGAAGTATATCAAAATTCAAAAACGAAAAGACATGACGAATTCTCAGTCTGTCATCATCATGGAGAAGATAAAAAAGGTTTGGAAACTCATAACGGTTGAAGGCGAATTCGCAGAGATTTATCATTACGAAAACACCAAAGAACGGTTTATGAGCATGGTGTCGAGTAAAAAAAAGGCTATTCTTTTGATCAATGCCAAAGCCTATGTGGGCTATGACCTTTCAAAGATTAAAATGGAAGCGATCAATGAAAAGAAGGTGATTAAATTGACAGATTTTCCTGAGCCGCAGATACTAAGTCTCGAAACAGATCTCAAGTATTATGATAAAAAGGATGGTTTGTTTAATAAATTTGATTCTTCAGACCTTACCGAAGTGAATTCGCAAGCCAAGGAACATGTCATGGAAAAGATTCCGGAAAGTGGCTTATTTGATACCGCTAAAAGTGAAGCGCTTGAGGCAGTATTGTTAATTCAAAATATAGTGGAAACTATAGGGTGGAGCCTTGACTATCAAGACCTGTTATTGGCAAAGAACAACAAGGGGATTTTAGGCAAGGAAGAGGTGGTAAAAAAGTTGGAATCATAGGGGTGACTTATACGAATACAGAATAATTCAGTGAATCAGGAACAAGCTTTAGCTATATTAAAATCAGGTGATAATGTTTTTTTAACGGGGTCAGCAGGAACCGGTAAAACATTTGTCCTGAATAAGTATATTCAATATTTGAAGGCCAGAAAAATTCCTGTTTCCATAACGGCATCTACTGGTATTGCAGCTACCCATTTGCAAGGAACGACAATTCATGCCTGGTCAGGAATCGGCATAAAGGATTCTTTAAGCAGCAGGCAGTTAAAAGACTTAAAGACCAAGAAGTATTTAAAAAAGCATATTGAAAAAACCAAGGTGCTGATTATTGATGAGATTTCGATGCTGCATAAAAAACAGTTTGATCTAGTCAATGAGGTGTTGCAATATTTTAGAGAAAATGAAGATCCGTTTGGAGGAATTCAAATTGTGGTTTGTGGAGATTTTTTCCAATTGCCTCCGATAGGAAGTTCAGGAGAAATAAATAGGGATAAATTTTGTTTTATGTCTCAATCCTGGTTACATGCAAATCTGTCTGTTTGTTACCTGACTGATCAATACCGGCAAACGGATAGCTCCTTAAATCAGGTGTTAAATGAAATAAGGGCAGGAAGGGTAAGTGATCATTCGATCTCTTTATTGGAAGAGAATAATAAGGGGCTGAAAGACGATGAGCCAACACGTTTGTATACACACAACCTGGATGTAGACAGGATTAATTCAAGTCATATTTCTGCAATCAGAGGGGCTAAGAAAAATTTTAAAGCAAAGATCAAGGGGAATTTAAAACTGGCTGAATCGATTAAAAGATCGATTATGGCACCTGAGACCCTTGTCCTCAAAAAAGAAGCAAAAGTGATGTTCGTAAAGAACAACTATGAAAAAGGTTATCTGAATGGTTCTTTAGGAACTGTTTTGAGATTTGATAACCAAGGGAACCCGGTGGTTCGCCTAAATAATGGCTATGAAATTACCGCAGAACCGGAAGACTGGAGAATTGAAGATGAAACCGGTAAATTGCTAGTCAGTTATGTGCAGGTGCCCTTGCGTCTGGCATGGGCAATCACCGTGCATAAGAGTCAGGGAATGACCTTGGATGCCGCTGTCATGGATTTAAGTAAGACCTTTGAAAAGGGGCAGGGTTATGTGGCCCTGTCGAGAGTTAAAAATTTAGAAGGTCTTGAATTAATCGGGTTTAACCAAACGGCTTTGGAAGTTGACGGTCTGGCCCTAAAAGCAGATCAAAGATTTCAGGAATTATCGGCTGAGATCACCGATGTTTTTGAAGCTGATCTTCTTGAAATAAAAGGAAGGAATTTCATCAAGAAGAGCGGTGGAATACTAGATAAAGACGAAATAAAAGAGAATAAAAAGAAACTTGAAAAAGGAGAGAAAGTTACTAAAAAATCTACCTATCTGGTCACAAAACAATTGATTGATAAGGGGTATTCATTAGAAGATATTGTAATAGAGAGGAACTTAACACTGGGTACCGTCTCGACCCATTTGATCAGAATAGCTGATTTATATCCTAAAACCGATTTAAGTCGATTCAAACCAGATGCCAAAACCTTGAACAAGGTCAAGAAGGCCAGAAAAATGGTGCTTAAGGAAGTTGGACCCGGTGAACGTGTAAGTTTGAAACCGATTTTTGATATTTTGAAAGGTGAAGTCAGTTATGATCAGATCAAAATGTCATTGGCATTTATATAATTTTTAAACAGTTTTTATATGCATATTGAAGCTTTCAGAAACTATTGTCTGGCAAAGCCTATGGTCACGGAAGAGTTTCCATTTGATGAGACGACTTTGGTGTTTAAAGTATGCGGTAAAATGTTTGCTTTAACAGGATTGGAGGGACCAGAGTTCAAGGTGAATCTGAAATGTGATCCGGATAAAGCTGTTGAGTTAAGAGAAAACTATGAAAGTATAACAGCTGGTTTTCATATGAATAAGAAGCATTGGAATACAGTGTTGATAGATGGATCGTTTTCAGATGATTTATTTGTTGAATTAATAGATCATTCCTATACCTTGGTGGTCAAAGGGCTTCCAAAAAAACTAAGAGATGAGCTTAAATTTAACTAAGTTTTGAACCATTATTTAATAGACTGGCATGAGAAATATTATTTACTATGTGGCGAGCTCACTTGATGGCTATATTTCTGGTCTGGAAGATGACATCAGCGGTTTTGTTCATAAGGGCAATGGTATTGATCAATATTTAGAAGACCTGCAAGAGTTTGATACGGTCATAATGGGGCGAAAAACCTATGAATTTGGTTATAAGTTTAGGATGAAACCGGGCAGTCTCGCCTATCCCCATATGACACATTATATTTTCTCAAGAGACTTGAAATTTGAGCAAAAGGCAGATCAGTTATATGTCAAAGATCTGGATATTAGGCATATCGAAAAGTTGCGGAAACAAGAAGGATCAGATATTTATCTTTGCGGAGGTGGTGAATTCGCCGGTTGGCTGCTAGACCATAAACAAATCACGCATTTGAAAATAAAGCTAAATCCGTTTGTTGCCGGTGAGGGAGTCAGGATTTTTGGAGCGTCCAAGACATATTGCCGCACCAGATTATTAGCTGCTGAATCTTTCGAAGAAGGATTACAAATTCTTAGCTATAAATTAATGTATTAAAAATTCATTCGGACAAAAAATCGAAGGCCTTGAAAGGTTAAAAAGGCCCTTCGTCCCAAATGACTTTTTCTTGAGGCCTGATGTACTTATTTTTGATATATCATTAACCAAACCCTTTTAAATAAGATCAATGATAGTAAATGCAGATCCAGGGAGTTGATATCAAAGCTGACTCGCTGTCTGGCACACCGAAGTAATTTGTTTTTGTTAAGTAAATATTCACCAAATGACATTGCCATTAGGTGAATATTTTTTTATGCCTGCTTTCTATATAAAGAAGGTGTGACTCCTTTTAGGGCCTTAAATTTCCGATTGAAGTTTGTCAAATTATTGAATCCTGACTGGTATGATACTTCAGCAATGCTAAGATCATTTTTTTTGATTAATAATTTACAAGCATTTCCGATTCGGATATCGAGTAAAAAATTGATATACGTTTTATTGGTTCGTTGTTTAAAATATCGGCAGAATGCATTAGGTGTCATATTCGCAATATCAGCCACCTGTTCTAAACTAATAGATTTGTCATAGTTTTGCAAAGTGAATTCAAAAATATTTCTCATTCTTTTTCCTTCTTCCTCTCCATAAGTTTTTCGATGAATGGTTGAAGACAAGGTGTGGCCAGAATCTTGTGAAATGTTCCTGAGAATTTCCATAAAGGAAATAAATCGATCCAGGTTCTTATGATGAACAATGCCCATTAATAATTCTTGCAATTCGGTTTTAGCTGAATGAATCTTAATTCCAAGATTAGAGGCAGCAAAAAATGAATCGAGCTTTTTGAATTCAGGAAAGTCAAAAAATGCTTCGCCATAACTTGATTTCATAAAGAACAGAGAAATCATATGAACTTCATTCTCTGACGCATCATTATTAAATACGTGAGGAAGGTTTTCGCCTATGACAAACACATCTCCTGCTTCAAATTCACCCACATGGTCACCTATAATAAAAGTTCCTTCTCCTTTTTTGATAAGACTGATCTGAGTCTCCTGATGTTGATGAAGCTTATCATAGAATTTTATTCCTGTATCTTCCTGCACCACCAGGGTAGCATTTTCAGGTTTCGGAATCTTAAATGGGAGCACCTTCATATTCAGGGTATTGGTTTTATATTATTCAAAAATATGTAATTTTTTCAATATGGAGTTAATATAGTACTAGTATGTGCTAATTTACATGAAAATTCATACGTTGACTTCTTCTATTTTTGCTTAAAAATAAATGCAATTATGAGTATACAATGGAAAGGCGTAATGCCTGCGGTAACAACCAAATTTAATGATCAGGACGAATTAGATTTGAATAATTTTAAAGTGAATATCAAAGCGCAGCTGGATGCTGGAGTTCATGGTATTATTTTAGGAGGAACCTTAGGAGAGGCAAGTACCCTTACTGAATTAGAAAAAAGGACCCTTGTTCGAGAAACTGTGGCATATGTAAAAGGAGCGGTTCCAGTAATCATCAATATTGCTGAACAGTCAACAAAAGCGGCTATTGAATTAGCACAAATGGCTAAGGAAGATGGGGCTAGCGGTTTGATGATGCTTCCTCCAATGAGATATAAAGCAGATAGCAGAGAAACGGTTACTTATTTCAGAAAAGTAGCTCAAAGTACCTCCTTACCTATCATGATTTATAACAACCCTGTAGATTATGGAATTGAAGTTACTTTGGAGATGTTTGAAGAACTATTGCAAGATTGTCCGAATATTCAAGCTGTGAAAGAATCTACAAGAGACATTTCCAACATCAATAGAATTAGAAACAAATTCGGTGATAGGTTGGCTATTTTATGTGGGGTAGATACGCTTGCTCTTGAAAGTTTACTCATCGGAGCCGATGGCTGGGTGGCAGGTTTGGTATGTGCTTTTCCTGCTGAAACAGTAGCGATATATGAATTGTCTAAGGCTGGAAGAACTCAGGAAGCCATTGAGATCTATCGTTGGTTTTTACCATTGTTGGAGTTAGATATAAATACTAAATTAGTACAGAATATTAAACTGGCAGAAGTAGCTACAAGAATTGGTACGGAAAACGTTCGTGAACCTCGATTACCTTTAGCAGGTGAGGAGAGGCAACATGTTTTGAAGGTCATAGATGAGGCGCTTAAACACAGACCTTTGCTGCCAGATTATCAAAATCTATAAATGTTAGAGATCCGCCCAACTTGCGAGAACTGTAAGAAGCCCTTGGCATACGATTCGAAGGAGGCCATGATCTGCAGTTTTGAATGTACTTTTTGCCAAGCTTGTGTTGAAAACGAATTGCTTGGGGTTTGTCCAAATTGCGGTGGAGAATTTTCAGAACGGCCATCCCGTCCTGAAAGATTATTAAATAAATATCCTGTTTCTGATCAATTGGTTTACAAACCTGTTGATAAAGAAACTCACATTAAAAAATGGAATATCAAATGATAACAGGAAAGAATTATATCGGATTTCGAAGAAGTGCTTCTGGTGACAAGGTTTTTAGCACACTGAACCCAAAATTAAATATTGAGAATGCAACGAAATTTCATGAGGCTTCGACCGAAGAGATTGATCAGGCGGTAGAACTGGCCTGGAAGGCGTTTCATAGTTTTCAGCAGGTATCGGGAGCCGAAAAAGGAGCATTTTTAAATGCCATTGCCGATGAAATTGAAGCTTTGGGAACAGAACTGATAGAAACCTATTGCTCAGAATCTGGTTTGCCAGAGGGCAGAGCCATGGGAGAGCGAGGGCGTACGATGTTCCAATTGAGAAGTTTCGCTGATTTGGTCGTAAAAGGAGACTGGGTTGATGCGCATATTGATACGGCACAGCCCGAAAGAGCTCCTTTAGCTAAACCAGATATTCGCAAAATGATGATTCCTTTAGGTCCTGTTGTGGTTTTTGGTGCCAGTAATTTTCCTTTGGCATATTCTACAGCTGGTGGAGATACGGCAGCCGCTTTGGCAGCTGGATGTCCGGTGATCGTAAAGTCTCACCCCATGCATGCAGGGACCGGAGAATTAATAGCATCAGCCATTGTGAAAGCCGCAGAAAAAACGGGCATGCCAGAAGG
>CAYQPI010000015.1:0-4415 GCA_964419405.1 uncultured Flavobacteriaceae bacterium | reverse complement strand
GAACACTTATTCTGGTTCTTAGGACATCCGGAAGTATATATTATTTTATTGCCTGCATTAGGAATTACATCAGAAGTGATTTCGACTAATGCTAGAAAGCCAATTTTTGGATATAGAGCGATGATCGGTTCTATTATGGCCATCGCATTTTTATCAACAATCGTTTGGGGTCACCATATGTTCGTTACAGGAATGAATCCCTTCTTAGGTTCAGTGTTTACATTTACAACCCTATTGATTGCGATTCCATCAGCTGTAAAGGCATTTAACTATATCACCACCTTGTGGAAAGGTAATTTACAGTTAAATCCAGCCATGTTGTTTTCAATTGGAATGGTATCAACATTCATCACGGGTGGATTGACTGGATTGATTTTAGGAGATAGTGCTCTGGATATCAATGTGCATGATACCATGTTTGTTGTGGCTCACTTTCACCTAGTAATGGGTATTTCAGCGTTGTTTGGAATGTTTGCAGGAGTGTATCATTGGTTCCCTAAGATGTATGGAAAGATGATGAATAAGGATATGGGTTATCTGCACTTTTGGATTACGACAATTTCTGCATATGGCGTATTTTTCCCAATGCACTTTATCGGGTTAGCCGGATTACCAAGAAGGTATTACAGCAACTCAGCTTTCCCAATGTTTGAGGACTTATTGCATATTAACAAAGTAATTACTGTATTTGCCATCATTGGAGGATTGGCACAATTGATATTTTTGGCAAACTTTTTCTTTAGCATAGGCAAAGGTAAAAAAGCCAGCCAAAACCCTTGGAAAGGAAATTCCTTGGAATGGACAACTCCTGTTGAGCATATGCACGGTAACTGGCCTGGAGAGATTCCTGAGGTTCACAGATGGGCTTATGATTACAGCAAGACTGATGAAAATGGAGACCTTTGGGGAGGACAAGATTTTACACCTCAAACCGTACCGATACGGGAGGGTGAAGAAGAGTTTTAAAAGCTACTACTAATTAAAAATGATATTTTTAGAACCTCAATTTTATTGAGGTTTTTTTTTACCTTTAATTCAAATAATTCTAAGATATGTTAAAGAAAGTTGGCTATTTTTTAGTGGTACTGTTACTGTTGTTGGGAGTGCTGTCTTTTATTTTTATTAAAAATAATAAACCAGTTTACAATGGAAGTATTGAAGTAGCTTCTTTGACTGATAAGGTGACTATCTATTTCGACGAGCATGGTGTGCCACATATTTTTGCAGACAATGAGTTAGACGCCTATCGAGCTTTGGGTTATGTACATGCTCAAGACAGGTTATGGCAGATGGAATTGATTAGAAGAATCGCTGCTGGTAGATTGTCTGAAATATTTGGAAAAGAACTGGTCAAGACGGATCAGTTTTTTCGAGGATTGGGAATAGACAAAGCGGCAGATAGAACAATATCGGAGCTGGATAAGAACGGGCAGGCCTATTTACTGGCGAATGCCTATCTGGAAGGAATGAATCACTTTATGGATGAAGGCACAAAGCCATTGGAATTTACCCTGATAGGGATTGAAAAGGAACACTATACTTTGAAAGATATTTATAATGTATACGGATACATGAGTTTTAGTTTTGCACAGGCCCATAAAACAGATCTGTTCTTAACAGACTTAAAGGATGCGTTGGATAGCAAGTATTTGCTCGACCTTGATATTGATATCAGTCCTAAAACGACCTTGATCAAGAATTCGAGAGGAATGAAGCGTATGGCCTCAAATATGAGCTCTACAGTATCAAAGTTTATGCATGAATTACCTGTACCTCCTTTTGTGGGAAGCAACAGTTGGGTCGTAGGTCCTCAAAGAACGGAAAACGGTAAGGTCATTTTTGCCAATGATCCTCATATAGGTTTTTCTCAGCCCTCCGTTTGGTATCAGGCACATTTAATAACTCCTGAAAAGGAAATGTATGGATTCAATCTGGCATTAAGTCCTTTTCCATTATTGGGTCATAATTATGACTATGCCTATGGTTTGACCATGTTAGAAAATGATGACATTGATTTTTTCGCAGAACCGGCAGATCAGAAGTATGAGATTCGAAAGGAAACGATCAAAGTGAAAAATGAGGATGACATCCATTTTGAAATAAAGATCGGTGCTCATGGTCCGGTTATGAATGGGCTTCTGGACCACATAGATGGAGAAGAGTCGATTACTATGGATTGGATATACACGAAATTTGACAATGAAATGCTGGAAGCTTCTTATGAACTTTCACATGCCGGTTCTCTGAAAGAATTTAAGAACGGTGTTGAAAAAATTGTGGCACCCGGGCTTAACATCATGTACGGCGATGCCAGGGGTAACATTGCCTGGTTTGCCGCAGCGAAATTGTATGAACGTGCTGAAGGAGTACATTCCAAATTTGTTCAGAATGGGACGATTGGTCTTGAGGACCAATACACATATCTCGATTTTGAAAGCAATCCGCATGCCATCAATCCTTCATGGCATTATGTTTATTCTGCCAATAACCAACCTGAAGAAGTGAACGGTAAATTGTATCCAGGATACTATTTGCCTGAAGACAGAGCCAAAAGGATCGTAGAGATCATTGAAAATGCTGAAAAAGTAAGTGCAGAAGATATAGAGTTGATGATAAATGATGTAGAATCAGCAGTCACGCCTGATATCGTCAAAATTATGTTGTCCAATATTTCGATGGTAAACCTTAATGAAACAGAAAAAGAAGCTTTATCAGTATTAAAGGAGTGGAAAGGTGACTATTCAAAGGAAAAGGTGGCGCCGACGATTTATTTTAAATTCATTTATTTGTTTTTAAAGAACACTTTTGAAGATGAGATGGGCGAGGATCTTTTCGAACAATTTTTACAAACTCACCTGTATAAAAGACAAATAGCCAAACAAATGAAATGGAATAGATCTGTTTGGTGGGATGATATAAGAACAAAAGAGGTAAAGGAGTTAAAAGATGAGATTATTACCAGGTCTTTTCACGAAACAATCATTGAATTAGAATCTCAGTTTGGTGACGACCTTGAAGACTGGCTGTGGTCTGAAGCGCTGAGTGTGACCCATAAGCATGCCTTTGATAAGAATGGAGCATTGAGAAGTTTTTTTAATGTTGGACCTTTTAAAACCGATGGGGGAATAGAGGTGATCAACAACCAGTTGTTTAAATTAAGTCCTTCAGGAAAGTATGAGGTTATTGCCGGGCCATCAACAAGAAGGGTCATTGATTTTTCAGATATAGAAAATGCAAAGGCGATTTTACCGACAGGTCAGTCTGGCAATGTTTTCAGCAAGCATTATGATGATCAGGCACAAAAGTACCTGAAGGGTGAATTTGTAAAAATGATGCTTAATAAAAAGGAGATCAAGGCTTCAGAAGATGTTTTGGTGCTACTTCCAAAAAAGGATAGCATACCTTAGAGCCAACGATAATCTTATTGAAATAAATCAGATGATAAATAACGGTCGCCTCTGTCACAAATAATACAAACGATCAGTCCTTCATCTATTTCTTGAGCGACTTTAAGGGCAGTTGCTACTGAACCACCACTACTCATACCAGAAAATACACCTTCATCTTTGGCCAGTCTGATGCTCATGGCACGAGCTTCCTCTTCACTAACTTCAATGATACGATCAACTTTTGATCTGTCGAAAATTTTCGGAAGGTATTCTTGCGGCCATTTTCTGATTCCAGGTATTTTGGAATTGTCGGTGGGCTGGGCCCCAATGATCTCTATTGCCGGATTCTTTTCTTTCAAAAAGCTGGATACACCCATTATGGTGCCTGTTGTCCCCATTGCTGAAACAAAATGTGTCACCTTGTGATCGGTATCTCTCCAGATTTCAGGGCCGGTTGTTTTATAATGTGCCTTCCAATTGTCATTGTTGGCAAATTGGTTTAGCATGACACACCCTTCTTCTTTCACTTTCCGTTCTGCATAATCTCTTGATCCTTCTATCCCCTCAGAGGCTGAAGTCAATGTAACGGTAGCGCCATAGGCTCTCATGGTTTGCACCCTTTCCTTTGTCGAATTCTCTGGCATGACCAGTTCAATATTCAGTTTGTAAATACCTGCAATCATAGCCAGGGCTATTCCAGTATTCCCACTTGTTGCTTCTATTAATTTACTGTTTTGATCAATTTCTCTGCGTTCGAGCGCTGATTTGATCATATTATATGCGGGTCTGTCTTTAACACTTCCTCCTGGGTTGTTCCCTTCTAATTTAAAAAAAATGCGAACCTTTTTTTTGTCTGATAAAGTTCTGGACGCAACCAAAGGAGTGTTGCCTATTAAATCGAGAATTTCTTTAGTCTGCATGATCAGTTTTCTTTTTTAGTTTTGTATCGGTTCTTTGGTAGACGACCGAATTGGCCGGAATAGAATTTGTCAACCAAACATTTCCTCCAATGGTACAATTTTCTCC
>CAYQPI010000014.1:0-4639 GCA_964419405.1 uncultured Flavobacteriaceae bacterium | reverse complement strand
TCATATGGCTTAAAGCCTCCATCTTTGATACCCATCCTGGCGGCCATTTCAGGGAGAATGCTCTGTGTCCAAAGGTCTTTGGGCAGATCATTGATGTCAGGAGCGATATGACAGCGGGCACATTGGTCTTGGTAAAGTTGGGCTCCTTTCTCTTTTTTAGCACTCGGAGTACAAGAAAATATAACAAAAAATAAAGCGATTAAACCCAGTAATTCAAAGTGTTTAATCGCTTTAGTCATATGCTTGAAGACAATAAGAATTGTCTGATCGTTTAAAATATTAAGAAAAATATTTTGACATTTTGTCTTTTTCTTCTTCTGCCAATTGAGAGTCTATAAGGATTCTCCCACTATGTTCATCTGTGATGATCTTTTTTCTCGTAGCAATTTCAACTTGACGTTGTGGTGGAATGGTGAAAAATGACCCTCCAGACGCGCCTCTTTCAATAGTTACCACAGCCAGACCATTTCTTACATTAGATCTGATTTTCGTATAGGCTTTTAACAAACGCTCATCGATTAACTTGCTGTACTCATCTGATTTTTTATGAAGTAATGTTTCTTCCTTTTCAGTTTCTTCAAGAATTGAATTTAATTCATCCTGTTTGTGCTTCAGGTGAGTCTGCTTTTCAGCCATCTTTTCTTTGGCAGCCGCAATGATCTCATTCTTTGCTGCGATTTTGGCTTCAAATTCACGAATGTGCTTTTCAGCCAATTGAATTTCAAGATCCTGATACTCGATCTCTTTTGAGATTGAATCAAATTCTCTGTTATTTCTTACATTCTTTTGCTGCTCTAAATATTTTTTAGACAAGGTTTTAGCCTCCTCAATATTGTTCTTTTTATTCGCAATTCCTGTCTCAAGATTTTCAATGTCAGTACCGAAATTGTTCAGTCTTGTTTGCAAACCTGCGATCTCATCTTCTAGGTCATTTACTTCCAATGGCAATTCCCCTCTGGTATTTTTAATCTCGTCAATTCGCGAATCGATAAGCTGTAAATCATACAACGCTCTTAATTTGTCTTCAACGGTAACCTCTTTCTTTTTTGTCATCTCTAAAAATAGTTGATCGGATTTGTATTGTTTTTCGATAAAATAATCCTCCCTTCCGGCAAGGCAGGTGCAAAATTAGTGATTTTTTTTGTAAGAAACTCGACTAAAAGATTTTTTGTAAACTGTTCACTTTCATAATGCCCGATATCGGCCAGAATAAGCCTTCCTTCTGCTCTATAAAAATCATGGTATTTTAAATCTGCTGTAACATAAATGTCGGCACCACTGGTTATAGCTTTTTCAATGGCAAAGCTTCCTGAGCCTCCTAAAAGTGCTACTTTTTTGATTTCTTTATTAGTGAGTTCAGAATGGCGAATTACGTGAAGATCAAATGTTCTTTTGAGGTATTCCAGAAAGTTCTTGGCGCGCAGCGGTTTATTCAATTCACCAATAATTCCCATGCCGATTCTCTCATGAACATTGTCTAAAGAAACAATATCATAAGCTACTTCCTCATAAGGGTGATCTGATAGAAGAGCCTTTAAAATTTTTGATTGCAAATGGGCTTCAAAGATGACCGTGATAAAGATCTCATTTACTTTTTCAAAACTACCCGGTTTACCCACACTTGGCCGTGTATCTTCACCTCCCAGGTAGGTGCCTTCTCCTGTCATATTAAAACTACAATTGCTATAGTCACCAATATGGCCCGCTCCAGCTTCAAACAAGGCCTTTCTCACTGCGTCAGCTTCGCTTTCGGGTACATAAGTAGTGAGTTTTTTCAGATGACCTTTTTGAGGAAGCAGTATTTTGCAATCAGTGAGTCCCAGCTTTTCAGCCATTTTGGCCGAAACACCTTTTATGGAATTGTCTAAGGCTGTATGCATGGCGTAAATCGCTATGTCATTTTTTAGGGCCTTAATGACAACGCGTTCGACATAATTCTTGCCATTGATCTTTTTTAATCCTTTAAAAATAATGGGGTGGAAGGCAACGATTAAATTACAATCTTTGTCAATAGCTTCTTGAACCGTAGTTTCAAGGCAATCTAAACTGACCAGAACGCCAGTAACTGTTTGATTATAATCGCCTACTAATAGGCCTACATTATCGAAGTCTTCAGCGTATGCCAAAGGGCTTATTTGTTCTATTAGGTCTGTGATATTTTTTACTATGGTCATTATAAGATGTTAATTATTTGTCATAAGTGATTTTCAAAGATTCTAAATCTGGGGCATATGCTCTGTTTCTTTTGAGTTCATAATCATAAATAAGATCTCCTAATTTATCTAGAAACGGGAAGGCGATACGTTCATATTCATAAATGCCGTCATTTAACGTTTCATTTTCGTTCGTAAAAATGACAGCTGTTAGGAAAAACTCTATACCCTGTTTGAAATCTACAATATAAGCATTGTCTAGGGCAAATCCATAGGCCAATCCGATCTTGTTAAAAATTCTAATATTTTCAGGTATTTTAGCCTGTTGATCATTCCCGAACATGAAAAATTTGCAATAATTATCAGGTTTGTCCTTATAGTCTGGGTAAAGCGTTTCACGGGGTAGCTGACTAAGGTATTGCCTTATGGTTGCTAAATCGTCACCTGAGAGATTAAAATTTAGTTCAGGTGCATACATTTCAGGGAAAATGATTTTTTTTAAGGCTTCCTGCAGATCGCTAATTGAGCTGGTGTTCTTGTCTTTAAAATTCATGGGTTCTGATAGCAATTCATCATCCTGCATATGGGCCTTCCCAAGAAAAATATCTTTTTCAGTTTCACGATGCTGATCTGAACATTCTGGAGCCTGATAATACAGTAAATTTTTATGCATAGTGTCATAAAAATGAAATGCATTTGTACATCGATTCTCTTCCTTACTTAATGGCAATGAAAGTCTGTGCACGATGTTAGTTTTTAAGAAATCTTTTGATTGAAGTTGCTCATTGAACGTATCATAACCAATGAATTCATACAGCCTGTTAAAGGCATCATTGTCACTCAGCACTAGCATTTTTTTAATATAATGTTCAATGGAAGGATAGTGACTTTCTGAACTCAGATCCTTTTTAACACTGCTTTGTCCGGCAAAATTGCTATCTATTTCAATGTAGCTTCTTTTGTTGACCCCTTTTATTTTGATGTCTTGCAGCTTTTCGAGAGCAAGTCCGGCCGCAAACAGTTTTATAGTACTGGCAGGATAAAAATATGAATTCTCATCAAGTCTATACCCATGTGAAGTGAACCTTGGTGTATTATCTTTGTCGCGATCTATTTGGGTATATACTATTTGTATTTTATATTTTTCAGGGTTTTCAGTCAGAAAATGCAATTCACCTAATTGATTCCTCAATAAGGTTTCTATCAAATTTTCATGATGCTGCGCTTCGATGGAAAACGAAGTAAAAAATACTAAAGAAAAAATCAAAAAACGCATTTTTTTAATCAGCACTCTTTAACATTGTTAAAAATTTTTCAACTGCACTCCAGTAAGCACCATGATTAGAATTGTTTTTCCACAAGGCTTTTGATCCGTGTTTCCCTTCCTGTTCGGGGAGAAAAGAAAATTTGTCTGATTTAATTTGGTCATAGATTGGTTTCCAATTTGAATACTCGCTTTTGGCTGAAGTTACAAAAACCGGACAGGTAACTTTAGCGGCATAGGACTTCAGATCTTTACCATTGACTTTAAAATAGTTTCCAGGTGCAAATGATAGTATACCTGACAAATTGTTATGATGCTCGCTGCCCATATAGAACATCAGAGCTGCAGAGTAGGAGCTTCCCCACAAGATAATTTTTGAAGGCTTGATGCTGTATTTTGCATATAAATAGGCTGCTTCGATGTCTGGTAAGGCATCCAAATAGGCTGTCGGTTTATTTTTTTCAATTGCGTCTTTATGTGTTTCGTTTTGAACATGGTTTACCTGATCTCCGGATCTTTGATCGACAGCCATGCAATTAAACCCCATGGCATTTAATCTTGGAGCAATCTCCCTGTATTCTCCACGGCTATAGCCCGCTTGATGGTATAAAATGATAAAAGGAGCATCGCTTGGATGATCCATATATAAATCAGCCGTCACGGTGATTTGGTCGTCTGATGTAAATGAGATGGTTTCCCCAAAAAAATCGGCATTGTTTTGAGCAAAGCTGAAGCTTGTAGCAATAAATAAAATAAGGACCTTATAACAAATTTTCATAGTAGTTTAACATAGATTGGAATGTCTAAAGTTAAACATAATTTTAGTTTAGTGGCAAATGAAATCTGTCTTTGAATGAGAGATGTTTCTATTTAAAATGTTTTTTGGATTCATTCCAGTACACATCCATTTGAGTCAGGGTCATGTCCTTCAGGGATTCACCATTTTTTTTGGCTGATTCTTCCAAATATTGGAATCTCTGAATGAATTTTTTGTTTGTTCGTTCCAGGGCGCTTTCAGGGTCCACATCAATAAATCTGGCATAGTTGATCAAAGAAAAAAGCACATCACCAAATTCGGCTTCTATCTTAGCACTGTTCTTAGCAAGAACTTCTTGGTGTAATTCGTCTATTTCCTCCTGAACTTTCTCAAAAACCTGTTCAGATCTGTCCCAGTCAAATCCGGCACTGGCAGCTTTGTCTTGAATTCTACTGGCTTTTACCA
>CAYQPI010000013.1:0-4373 GCA_964419405.1 uncultured Flavobacteriaceae bacterium | reverse complement strand
ATATCTTTGAATTTCGAAATTTTTAATAAAAGGTATATATGGAAAATCAAGTATCGACGAAATCGAAAGAGCAGTTGGGGATAAAAAGTTATCAGGCTGTTTTTATCACTAAGGTGTATAATTGGATGGCCTTAGCACTTTTTATTACAGGGATTGTAGCCTATCTTACTGCCACAACGCCTGCGATGATCAATGCCATTCTCGGTTCTAAAATTCTATTTTTCGGATTGATCATAGGTGAATTACTGTTGGTCATTTATTTGACAAGATCGATAAATAAATTAAGTCGAAATGCCGCCATCGGGGCCTTTCTCATCTATTCGGTGCTGAATGGTCTTACCATGTCGGTCATATTTTTGGCCTATACCTCAAGTTCAATTGCCACAACCTTTTATATCACAGCAGGTACTTTTGCTGCGATGAGTTTTTACGGATATACCACGAAAAGAGATCTGACCAGTATCGGTAACATGGCCTTTATGGCGCTGATCGGAATCATCATAGCATCTGTAGTTAACATGTTTTTGCAGAATGAAATGATGTATTGGATCATCAGTTATTTAGGGGTTGCCATTTTTGTAGGTCTGGTGGCTTATGATACACAAAAGTTAAAGGAAATTGGCAGCAGGGGCTTTGTCAATGAAGATAATATGGAAAAAACGGCGATCATGGGCGCCTTGTCTTTATACCTTGATTTTGTGAATTTGTTTCTTTTCCTACTTAGAATATTCGGAGATCGAAGGTAATTGTCAATTGATTTCTTACGACCAAATCTTTTTTATTGTAAAACTCTGTATTTCAGCAACTTGGCAATGTTGTTGAAGGCTTAATTATCATGGCTGACCCTTGTATATGGTCTGCTGTATTTGTATATTTATGGACATATAAAAAAGCTAAAAACAGGTCCTGAATACTAAAATTTATGGGAAATTATAAGCCGCGTAAAAGATTAGAAGCAAGTGAATATATTGACGGGGTTCTCAGGGGTGATCGTGTCCTGTTGTCTAGAGCAATCACTATTATTGAAAGTAATCTTGACAGTGACAAAAAGTTAGGGAAAGAAATCATTCAGGCCATACTGCCTCATTCAGGCAAGTCCTTAAGAATTGGAATTACAGGTGTGCCTGGTGTTGGCAAAAGCACCTTTATTGAAGTATTTGGGAAACATCTAATTGAACAAGGGCATAGGGTGGCCATTTTGTCAATTGATCCCAGCAGTCAACGTACCAAGGGAAGTATTCTGGGAGATAAGACCAGGATGGAAGAGCTGGCAAATAGAAAAGAGGCTTATATCAGGCCTTCAGCATCAGGTGAAACTTTAGGGGGTGTTGCCAATAAAACAGGAGAGACCATGTTGCTTTGTGAAGCAGCGGGATTTGATATCATTCTGATCGAAACCGTGGGTGTAGGTCAGTCAGAAACAGCTGTTCACAGAATGACAGATTTTTTCTTGCTATTGATGCTGTCAGGTGCGGGGGATGAACTTCAGGGAATCAAAAAAGGCATTATGGAAATGGCGGATATGCTGGTGATCAATAAGGCTGATGGTGACAATATCAATAAGAGTCAGCTCGCCAAAAGACAATACGAGAATGCCCTGCATATTTTTCCAACATCAGCATCAGGATGGACTCCGGTAGTGAGTACAGCTTCAGCCTTAAAGAATATTGGGATTCCTGAAATATGGGGAAAGATAAGAGACTTTAAAAAGCTGGTAAAGGAAAACGGTTATTTTGAAAGAAATAGAAAGGACCAGCAAATAGAGTGGATGTACAATAATATTCATGAAAATCTAAAACAATTGTTTTATGGTTCTGATCATATTGCATCGCATTTGAAGGCCTTAGAAAAGGAAGTGCTGCATGCCGAAATATCACCCGTAAAAGCGGCTGAAAGAATCATTGACGAGTTTAAATCGACCCTATAAGAGTGTAAAAAAAGGGTCAAGTTTTAAAACCAGACCCTTGTCGATTCCTTATTTCAGTAGGCTATTCGTTCGCAAGATACATTTTCATGATCTTAATGGCTGATGAAGCGATGACCGTACCTGGGCCAAAAACGGCTGCCACCTTTCTTTCAAATAAATAGTCGTAGTCCTGTGCGGGGATTACCCCTCCGGCAAAGACCATAATATCTGACCTTCCCAATCTTGACAGCTCATCTATGAGTTGTGGAATAAGTGTTTTATGTCCGGCCGCAAGACTTGATGCACCAACAAAATGGACATCATTTTCTATGGCTTGTTTTGCTACTTCTTCAGGAGTTTGAAATAAAGGCCCCATGTCTACATCGAAACCCAGGTCAGCAAAACTGGAAGCCACTACTTTTGCTCCTCTGTCATGCCCGTCTTGTCCCATTTTAGCAATCATGACCCTAGGTCTTCTTCCTTCAATTTTTGCAAAATGATCTGCTAGTTTCTGTGCTTCGGCAAAGGTGCTATCTGCACTAACTTCTTTCCGATACACTCCACTGATCAGTTTTGTATCTGCCTTGTGTCTGCCAAAATGAACTTCTAAGGCATCTGATATTTCGCCAAGGGTGGCAAAATTTTCAGCCGCATCAACAGCAAGTTCAAGGAGATTCCCTTTAGCGCCACCCGCACAAGCTTCAAGGGCTTTCAGCTTTTCACTTACTAGCGCCTGATCTCGGCCTGTTTTTAATTTTTTCAATCTGGCGATCTGAGATTCTCTCACCACAGAATTATCTACTTCAAGAATATCAATGTCAGAAGCTTCTTTAGTTTGAAATTTGTTTACACCAACCAGGATGTCTTGACTTGAATCCAGTCTAGCCTGTTTTCTCGCAGAGGCTTCTTCAATTCTCATTTTTGGTACTCCGGTTTCTATGGCCTTGGCCATACCACCTAGTTCTTCTACTTCTTCTATCAGATCCCAGGCTTTTTTGGCTATTTCTTGAGTAAGGTATTCTACATAGTAAGAACCGGCCCAAGGGTCAACTGATTTGGTGATCTGGGTCTCTTCCTGAATAAAGATTTGAGTATTTCTGGCGATTCGTGCGGAGAAATCGGTAGGCAATGCAATGGCCTCATCTAAGGCATTGGTATGTAGAGACTGAGTTCCTCCAAGTCCTGCAGCCATAGCTTCAATACAGGTTCTGGCAACATTGTTGAATGGGTCTTGTTCACTCAAACTCCACCCGGAGGTCTGGCTATGTGTTCTCAAAGCCATTGATTTTGGATTCTTAGGGTTGAATTGTTTAATAATTTTGGCCCACAACATTCTGGCAGCACGCATTTTAGCGATCTCCATAAAGTGATTCATTCCAACGGCCCAGAAGAAAGATAGGCGAGGCGCGAATTCATCAATTTTTAAGCCTGAATTCAAACCGGTTCGTATATATTCTAATCCATCCGCCAGGGTATATGCTAATTCAATATCAGCGGTTGCACCAGCTTCTTGCATGTGGTATCCACTAATAGAAATAGAGTTGAATTTAGGCATGTTCTTGGTCGTGTATTCAAAGATATCTCCAATGATTTTCATGGATGGAAGCGGAGGATAGATATAGGTATTCCTCACCATGAATTCTTTTAGAATATCATTTTGAATGGTACCACTTAGTTTATCAAGGCTCACTCCCTGTTTTTTGGCTGCTGCAATATAAAATGCCATGATGGGCAAAACAGCTCCATTCATGGTCATGGAAACAGACATTTTATCCAAAGGAATCTGGTCAAACAAGATTTCCATGTCTAAAACAGAATCAATGGCCACACCTGCCTTACCTACATCTCCGGTAACTCTTGGATGGTCTGAATCATAGCCACGATGAGTGGCAAGGTCAAAAGCCACAGAAAGCCCTTTTTGACCTGCTGCCAAATTCCTTCTGTAAAAGGCATTTGATTCTTCTGCAGTCGAAAAGCCGGCATACTGTCGAACCGTCCAGGGGCGTGACACGTACATGGTACTGTAGGGACCTCTGGTGAATGGTGGCAATCCTGCTGCAAAATCTAAATGCTCAGCGTCTTTTATATCTTCCTTAGTAAATACATTTTTTACTGGTATGCCTTCAGGAGTGATCCAATTGTCTTGTTGTTCTGAAGGTCTTTTATTTTCTTCAACAGCGGTGTTGATACTTAAATCAGAAAAATCAGGTCTCATATCTCCAAAGGTTTAATTGTTTGTGAAATCTTTTGCTGAATCTCCGTCAGCGTCTTGTAAATATCTGCCTTCATATGGATGAATCCATCCAGGCCTGCTTCTAACATCGCTTGCTGAATGTCTTTAGGATATCCGGCCAGAAGCAAAATGTTGGTTGGGTTCTTGGCACGGAACGCCTTAATAAATTCCAATCCCGTTTCTTCATAATCAGGATCAGAACTACATATAACAACAATGTCCGAGTTGGATACT
>CAYQPI010000012.1:0-21263 GCA_964419405.1 uncultured Flavobacteriaceae bacterium | reverse complement strand
TCAGGCAAGAGAACAAAAGCAGGAAAAAGTTCAATTGAGCAAGGCAGAATTTAACAGCCCTACTCAAGATACTCAGACAAATCAAACGCAGCAGCAACAGATTACTGAAACGATTGTCAGAACCGAAAGAAAAATAGGACGAAATGAGAGAGTATCGATAAAGAATATTGCCACTGGTGAAGCAAAAACGGTCAAATACAAGCAGGCCATCCCCTTGATCGAAAAGGGACAATGGGTATTGGTTTCTGAAGATTAGATTTCTTTAAAGAAGGACTTGAAGGTTTCTATTCGATTCAGCTTATTTGATGCTGTTCGCTGAAAGTTTGGCACAAAATAAATATCCCGAGGAATTTCTTTCGAAGAAATTTTATCGGGATATTTATTTTGAAAACCTTTTATAACATCCATAAGACCTTCCTGTTCCTTCCCTTCCACCATCAAGACGAGTTTTTCCCCAAGGGCCTCATCTTGGATTCCCGTGATAAAAAACGGCCTATCTATCAACGAGGCTATTTTCTTTTCTATCAGTTCAGGAAATAGCTTTAAACCACCGGAGTTGATCACATGATCATAACGCGCCAACCATCGAAAACTCGTTTTAGAATGCAGGTCCACCACATCATTTGTTACAATCAGCTCTTCACAAACTTTGCTGGCATCAATAATCAAGCAGTTGCGTTGATCTATAGAAAAACACACATCCGGAAGGGCCAAAAAACATGAATCAGTAGCACTTTGCCCAGCTGCTTTATTTAATGGTCGAACTGCTACATGAGTGATGGTCTCTGTCATGCCATAGGTCTCATAAATTTTGGTCCGCATACCTTGCAACTTTCCTTTCAACAGGTCAGACACCATTCCTCCTCCAACGATTAATGCGCCAATGGCACTGATATTAGCAAGACTCCGATGTAATTGTAAAGGAACCATAGCCGAAAAGTCATACCTCTTATTTAATGGAATATCAGGTTGAGAAGAAGGTTCTATGACATCTAAGTCCCATCCCAATACCATGGCCCTAACCAACATCATTCTACCTGCTATATAGTTTAAGGGCAAACAAAGTAAGGCCCTGGATTTATTACTTAAGTTAAAATACCTGGCTGTTGCCTCCGCTGAATGAATCATATGCTCACGCCTCAAGGCAATTATTTTTGGACTACCAGTTGAACCAGATGTTTTTATATGAATCAGACCTTCTTTTCCAAACCACTGTCGCATAAAGTCAGACAGCTCAGGATTCGCCGAATTCACAAAGTCAATCAGATCATTAGCAGACTCAAAGGAATTTCCATTCCATAAAAAATCCTTATGTAAAAACTTAGTATTCATCTAAAAGGTCAGGCTTTTCAACTTTTCCAAACAACCTTTTCTTCCAATCTGTCCAGGAATATTTTCTGGAAAAATGCAAAATTAGTAAGGGATAAATTATAAATACTGGTAAAAACATATACAAGCTCAAAGAGGGCTCAGAGATATCGATAAACAGGGCATCTGTTTGAAATGCTGACCAATTCATGGTTACAAACAAGGCTGCCACAATATTGTTTGCAGCATGTAAACCAAGCGCTAATTCAGTACCCTCATCCATTAAAGTTACAATACCGAACAGGAATCCGGTTCCTATATAATAGAGCAAAATCGCGTAACCCAGCTTTTCGACTTCAGGATTAAAGGAATGCATTAATCCAAACATAATGGATGTAAACAAAAAGGGTACAGCCGCATTCTTAAACATGCCACCAAGGCCCTGCATCAGATATCCCCTGAATAAAAGTTCTTCAAAACTGGTTTGTAAAGGCATGAAAACAACAGCGATCAACAGTAAAATCACAAAAGATTCCGGCTTAAAATTATAGATATAATGCTCCGGTGAAATGGCATAATCTATCCCTAATGAAATTAAAGAAATTAAAAACCAGAGTAAAAAAGCATAGCCTACTCTTTTCCAATCGACACGTTGCCTTGAGGTCACCAAACTGGATAAAGATCTTCGATGAATATACTTAACCGATACTAAAAGAAAAATCAAACCAATAATAAAGGTCAATAACATTACGAACAAATAGAGGTTTGAATCAATTCCAAGATCAACAAACATGTTTTCTGAGCTTGCCATTAAATCTTCCAGGTTCTCTGACTTGTTCAAGGCGACAAAAAAAATGGGAAGCACCCCCAACACTTGCCAGCCAAAAAATATGGTGATCAAACTGAGTACATATCTCCACCAATCATTTTTTCCCTTAAAAACCTGTTCTATATATCTCATACATTCAAATTGTGACCAAAAATAATTTAATTCTTTAATAGTGAATTGAAATTTCCCCATTTTTGTTCTGTGTCATACCGTAACGAACCTTGACGAACATAAAGAGGGGAAACAATATTGTTCGTAAACAAGCCGCCTGTTCCTAAACCTTGAAGCATATCACTATCTAATTGATAGGTAAACTGAGCTATCGCGCTCAATCCGATATTACTTTCCAAGGCTGAGGTGACCCACCATCCAATATTCAAGGTTTCACAAAGCGAAATCCATTCTTTACATCCCCTAAAGCCACCAACTAAACTTGGTTTCAAAATAATGTATTGCGGCTTTATGGCATCTAAGACATCTCTTTTATCACTTGCCCTTAAAACACCTATTAACTCTTCGTCCAATGCAATAGCAATTGGGCTTGTCTCACACAATTCTCGCATAGCTTCTAGTTGACCAGCTTTAATAGGTTGCTCAATAGAATGAATCCCAAACTCAGCCAAGCTTTCTAATCTGGCCATGGCCTCATCGACTGAAAATGCTCCGTTCGCATCGACTCGGAGCTCCAGTTCAGAAGCAGTGAATTGTCTTCGGATTCTCTTGAGAATTTTCAATTCTGTATTAAAATCAATCGCCCCGATTTTCATTTTCAAAGTTGAAAAACCTTCTGCCAACTTTAGGGCTATTTGTTCTGTCATAAAAGCTTCATCTCCCATCCAGATCAATCCATTGATAGGTATTTGTGCCTTACCATGTGTAAAATCCGACGGGAATAATTCAAACATATTTACTGACTCCAGCGACTTTAAAGCCTGCTCCAAACCAAACTGAATTGAAGGAAACTCAATTAATGCGGCCAAAAGCTCTTCCGAATTTCTATTAATATTGTCACAAAGCCACCTCAGTTTATCTTCATAATCAGGTCGGTCATCACAACTCAAACCACGAAAAAGACCACATTCTCCAATACCTCTAAGCGCTCCGTTTTTGAGGTACAAAAAATAGGTTTCTTTTTGATGAAGAACCCCACGAGAAGTTCCTCCAGGATGCTTAAAATCTAAATAATATTTATGAAAGGAAGCTTTGATGCCAGCGATTTGTTTTAGAAGTTTGAAACAAATATATGCTAAATTTTTGCTTATATCTTGAACCTAAAAAAATCAATTAAAAACATTTTTCTTACATTTAATCCTGAAAAATTCAAGAATTAAGATTTCTGCTATGAAAAAAATCTTACTTTTTATCTTTTTACAGTCCCTCTCAATTCAGTCTCAAAATATGCTTTTAGACATATTACCATTGAAAGGTCAAAAAGTAGTATATACCAACGTGCATGAAGTTTTAGATGCGTCCAAGGCTCAATTAAGCCAAAAGGCTAAGGCCTGGTTTGAAGAGAATCAATTACCAATCCAAACCAATCATGCGCTTGATGAAAGACATCACATCATCGACGGAGAATTGGCCTTTGAAGAATTATGGGGTCCTAATGATTTTTCAGAATTATACAAAACCATTTATTGCACCGTTAAATTTACCATGATCAATGAACGCTATCAATACGAGATATCAAACTTTATAGTTAAAGAACCTCAACGTGAGACACAACTTGAAATATACAAAATGGATGAAAAAAAGTTGCAAAAGTACAACCCTGACTTTTATACGCGCATTGATGATAGAATCAAAAATGTAATTCAGTCTCTGGAGAACAAAATGTTAGAATAGAACATAACTAAGATCATATTGTTTGATTTTTACCAATCAGTAAACATCATTCTTAGTCAAAAGTGAGCAATCCGAATAGATACCGGCCTGTAAAAAATCTCTTCTTCACCCTTTAATTTTTTCTATTTTCCAATTATATTTGTTGTATCACATCGCTGTAATTCACAGGTAGAGCTGCCCTCGTAGTTCAACGGATAGAACAAGAGTTTCCTAAACTTTAGATCTAGGTTCGATTCCTAGCGAGGGTACAAGTCAATATGATTTTCAATAACGTTAAGAGCAAAACACAAAATAAAGTTCCTCTTTAATTCGGATCTCCTATTGAAACAAGCACATTCCCAATTTTTTCACCTTTTAAAACATATGCATAGGCTTTTGCGATGTCTTCGAATACATAATCCCGATCAATAAGGGGCCTAAACGTTTTTGCATGAAGGCGTTGACAGATATAAGGAATGGTTTTACGCTGAGGATATGGATAAGGAAAGATTAATTTTTTCTTACCGAAAAACGAGGAGTACACCGCATAGAACAGGTTCTCAGAACGAGGCCCCAATTCAGAGGAAATATAAACTCCTTTTGGCTTGAGTAACCGCTTGCATTTTCCAAAAGTACTTTTTCCAACCGCATCGAATATAAAATCATATTGTTGCCCCGTTTTTGTAAAATCATCTTTTGTATAATCAACCACCTGATCAGCCCCCAATTCTGAAATTATATTGACTTGGGCTGTTTTACATGTTGCCGTGATATGGACATCTTTTTCTCTCACAAATTGTAACAATGCCGACCCTATGGCTCCGGTTGCCCCATTGATCAACACTGACTGTCCTGCGCTTATATTGACTTTATGAACAAAGGTATAGGCATAATGTGCTCCTTCCAAACTTGCTGCCGCAACAGCAAAATTGATTCCATCCGGTATTCTATAAACATCTTTTGCATCAATCAGCAAATATTCTGCCTGAGAACTAATGCCCATATCAACAAAACCAAAAACCCGATCATCAAGTTCTACTACATTCACGTCCCTTCCTTTTTCAACGATTATTCCTGAAAAATCAGTACCAATTGAATTTCTTCTCGGCTTAATGAGTCCGAGCATTAGATGCATAATAAAAGGTTTACCGGTGAGATTGGCACAATCTGTTCGATTGACGGTGGTCGCCATTACTTTGACTAATACCTGCGAGGTACCAGGTACAGGTTTTTGAACCTTTTCTATTTGAATCTGCTCAAAATTACCGTATTTGTGTCGCACACAGGCCTTCATCGTTGTCATATTATTTCTACTATAAAATTTGTCATTCAATTAAACGGACGAAGATCAGGACTAATATAGTTATATCGCGCTTCGTGAGACTTAAAAATATCAAAACTGTAATGCGATTCCATCAAGGGTTTAAAGTCTTCTTTTAAAGCAGGCCATCTTTCAATAAAATCTTTAAAATCTCGGCCTTTATATTGACTATAACAATGAGATACTGCTTTTACTGCTGCAATGGTCAATGTCATATGAAACTTATTGGGCACTCCTACATGTTTTGTATAGGTCTTTAATTGATCTGAAACGTTTTGCTCGGCAATTACAAGTCCATACCTATCAATATGAATCCAGGCAAGTCTAAGATGTGCTTCATGCGTAAACATCGATACCTCAAAATCCTCATTTGCAAATTTTTCTTCAAACTCAGTATCTGTTAATTTATAATGATCATCCATATCAATCCTTCTCGTCGGGTCCTTTCAACATATCATGAGCATCTTCTTCCGTACCCAAAAACACAGCTATCCATTTGGTCTTTTCATTTTGTTCGAGCATGATCTTAAGTGACATGGTCAAAGGTACCGACAAGAACATTCCAACCGTGCCCAAAACAAAGCCCCAAAAAATCAGCGCAACAAAAACGACCAATGTAGATAGGCCTAAGCCCTGCCCCATCATCTTTGGTTCCACCAAATTACCTACGATCATATTGACACTGATAAATATGACTATGGTCCAAATCGCTCCCCCTGCCCCCAGTTGAATCAAGGCAAACAGAACCGCAGGAAAGGCAGCGATAATCGAGCCAATATTTGGAATATAATTCAACAAAAAAGCAATCAAGGCCCAGATGATGGCATAGTCAATTCCAACAATTAATAAGCCAATCCAAATGACAAATCCTGTTAACAAACTCATGACAGTTTTAATAGACAGATAATGACGGATGCTTTTTCCTATGGTATTCAAATAGGATACAGAAACATTAGTTTTCGTTGCAACGGCTTTTGTTTTTATAGAAAACCCATCCAATTCCATGAGCATAAAAAGCAATAAGAAAAAAATAGTCAGTGTATTGCTCATAACACCTCCTAATTGGCCTAAGGCACCTGCAGTATACCCCATTACTTTTCCAGGAGCAATTATTTCTGATAACTTCTCTCCAGTCACTTCAATGCCTCGTTCATTAAAAAAACTTATCACATTCATCCAAATCTCCTCAAGTCTTTGCTCATAGAAAGGAGCCACACTTGAAAAAGATGACACTGAAGTTCCGATGATATCCGCAAAGCCCATAAAAATAGCGACAATACCAAACAAAACGATGAGTATGGCCACCATTGATGGTACTTTCCTCTTTTTCATCCAAATAATGGGTTGAGCACAAACAATGCTTAAAAAAATCGCCAATAGCATGGGATTGATAAAGGATTGGGCATAGATCATACCTGCGATGATGATCATCAAATATGCTAATAATGAAAATATTGGATAGGCCGCTGGGCCTGATTTGTAATTTGTCATAAAACTAAGATAAGAAATGATTTCATTTACACATAAAACCTGCCATAGATTCATTAAGATTTTTATGGCAAAAATTACCTAAGGCAGTCGAAGCATTGAAAATATTACTCTTGATATAAAACCATCATGGAAACTTTAGGCACCGTCACCGAACCTTCGGCAATCAACCCTTTATCCATATCAAACCGATCTCCTTTAACCGCAATCTTCCAGGCGCCTTGTAGCTCATATTCCACAGATTCGTTTCTGGCATTATAAATGACCGATATATCCTTCCAAGTGTCTCCATTGGCATGGTCTTTTATAACATAACTGATCAATCCATCCTTGACGCTGTCAAAGCGTAAATGCTTTCTCACCTGCTCACCTGAAATCATTCTGAAAGCCGGATGTTGTTTTCTCAATTGAATCAGATTCTTATAATAGTCAACGACATTCGCCTGTTCTAACTTCCAGTTCCAGTCAATTTGATTGATAGAATCCGGAAGGTTATATGAATTATGCTCTTCATTTTTAATACGCAGCATTTCAGAACCTGCATGCAAAAAAGAAACACCCTGAGATGTAAGAACAACGGCATTTGCCAATTTATCCATGGCGACCAGGGTTTGAAAATCGCTGTCAGGATTAGACACTTGTAACTTATCGAATAAGGTATGGTTATCATGACAAGAAACATAAGACACCGCCTGCCAAGGGTCATTGGCCCAAGGAGCTTTCGAATAATTTACCTTTGAATAATCAATTTGAGGATGTTCAATAGACCCAACAATTCCAAACTTTACAGATTCCTCCGAATTCTCAGCGCCGCTTACAAATCCTTTACTATCATCTTCAAAAACAGATCCCTTTAGTCCATCTCGAATATCATCACTAAAAGCTGTGATTTGGGGCATTTGCTGAATGTGTTTTTTGAGTGCTCTATCCGTTTCAGCCAAAGGGGAATCACCCGCAGTCCATCCTTCTCCATACACAAATATATGGGGGTTTATCTTTTTTAAAGATGCGGCAACGGCATTCATCGTTTCAATGTCATGTATACCCATTAAATCAAATCGAAACCCATCCAAATGATATTCTTTTGCCCAGTAAGCAACAGATTCAATGATAAAAGCTCTCATTTTTTCCTTTTCAGAGGCAGTCTCATTGCCACAGGCGGCGGCATCTGAATAAGATCCATCTTCTCTAAAACGATAATAATAACCAGGGTTTTCTAAATTAAAATTAGAGGTTTCTGTTCTTCCTGTATGGTTATAGACCACATCAAGAATCACCCCAATCCCGTTATCATGAAAAGTTTGAACCATTTTTTTAAACTCCTTGATCCTGACTTCAGCATGAAAAGGATCTGACGAAAAAGACCCCTCTGGCACATTGTAATTCTGAGGATCATAACCCCAATTAAACTGGGCACTATCAAGGCGGCTTTCATTAATGGCATAATGATCAAAAGTAGGAAGTAAATGCACATAATTGATGCCTAATTCCTTTAGATGATCAATTCCTGTTGAAATACCTTCAGGACCCTTGGTCCCCGATTCGACCAACCCTAAATAGGTACCAGGCATGCTTGAACCTGATTGTGGATGAATCGTCATGTCACGAATATGCAATTCATAAATAATGGCCTCATTTGGATATGTCAATACGGGTCCTTTATCCTTGTCCCAGCCTAAAGGATCTGTTGTTGCAAAATCAAGAACCATGGCTCTTTTCCCATTCACCCCAACTGCCTTGGCATAGATCCCGGGCGTTTCATCAAGCCACTTATTGTGTATCATCACTTGATAGGTATAATAAATACCGTTCAAGTCTTTATTGATTTTCTTCTCCCATATCCCATCCCCATTAAGATGTTTCAATTCATGGGATTCAAATGATTCTCCTCCCGTTCCATTCTGGTATAAGTTCAATTTCACCTTCTCCGCCACTGGAGACCAGAGCTTAAACACTGTCGCCTGTTTCGAATAGGATAGCCATAAAGCAGATTCTGATGCTGAAGTATTTTCGCTTGGATCGGTTTTTGGAACAGTTTCATTACAGGATTGTGTCATCATAAATAAAATACTTAACATCGAGATTTTAAATAGGTTGGTCATTGCATTATGATTAAAGATTATCTTCATACAGGCCTAACCTGCTTTGCGCACTACTCAGCTTATGCTGTAATTCATCTACCTTGTCGAGTAAATTCAAGATCACATCAATACCTTCCATATTCACATTCAAATCATGGTGAATTCTTATGATTCTCTCTACTTTGAATAATCCGTCCTCATGCAAAAACATGTCATTTTCCTCAGAGATCAATTCTACCAGCCCCAGGTCATTAATTTCATGAAAAAAAGTCACTTCTATTTGATATAATTCACAAAGTTGCATTACCGAAATATATTTTTCATCAGCCATACCTATCTCAATTTAGATAACTCGTTGAACAATTCTTTTTCTTTTTCAGTCAATCCCGAAGGTATTTTCAAATTAAAGGTAAAAATAAGATCCCCAAACTGGCCTTCCTTTTTGTAAACTGGAAATCCCTTTCCTTTTAATTTCACCTGACTGCCATTTTGAGTTTCAGGTTTAATCTTCAATTTCACCTTACCATCAAAACTATCTACAACCAATTCCCCTCCCAACATGGCCTTGTATAAATCCAGATCGATGGTTGCATACAAGTTATTTCCGTCTCTTTTAAATTGGCTGTCATTTTCAATCTGAAAGGTTAAAAGAAGATCGCCTTTAGGACCAGCATTCACTCCCTCTCCACCATGTCCTTTGATTCTAATTGTTTGTCCGTTTTTTACCCCTGCAGGAATGGTCAATCTAATATTCTTGCCATTAACAGTTAAGGTGCGTTTATGTGTGTGGTATACTTCCTTTAACTTCAAATGCAATGAAGCCTGAAAATCCTGACCTCTGAATTGCACATGAGATCTTCTTCTACCGGTTCCGCCAAACATAGATCCAAAAAAATCTGAAAAATCCTCATCTGAGAACTGAGCAGATCCGGTACTTTGATAGGACCTTCTGGACTCATTTTGTCTCTTTGCTTTTTCAAATTCCTCAGCATGCTTCCAATCCTTGCCATAAGAATCATATTTCTTTCTGTTTTCAGCGTTGCTCAAAACCTCATTCGCCTCATTGACTTCCTTGAATTTTTTTTCTGCTACTGTATCATTTGGATTTAGATCAGGATGATATTTTCGAGCTAATTTCCGATAAGCCTTTTTAATATCAGCTTCACTAGCCTTTTTATCTATGCCTAAGATCTTATAATAATCAACAAAATCCATAAAGAGATATTTTTATTCTAATTCTAATTGAGCGATTCTTGCTTCATATAACCGCCTATTAAAGATACTGATAAAATAAAAAAGTTCTAAACTTTAGAATCTTTTTTCATCAAAGATGGCTAGATATATGTTTAAAATCAGCTATCAAAAAACAACCCATTGAGATATCATTCTACAACATGGACTGGCGTATGCTCTTCAATATAGCTGGTGATCAGGGTATACAGGTGTTTTCTTGTATTTTCACCTTCATATATACCGTGAGAACGGTTTGGATATGACATCATTTGAAAGGCTCTATTTTGCTTGATCAATTCATTAATTAAAATTTCAGCACTTTGATAATGAACATTATCATCTGCTGTACCATGTATTAGCAATAAATTACCTTGCAGATTTTTGGCATAAGTAACAGGTGAACCATCCACAAAATCCTGCATGTTTTCCTGGGGCAAACCCATATAGCGCTCCTGATACACATTGTCGTACACCAACTGATTCGATACTGAAGCAACGGCAACCCCTGTTTTATAAATCTCCGGATATCTGAACAATAAATTCAGGGTCATCGTACCTCCTCCGCTCCAGCCCCAAACAGCTGTTCTGCTCTCATCCAGATAATCCAACATAAGGATTTCTTTGGCAGCCATGGCCTGATCTTTTGAATTAATTCTACCTACTTGTCGGTAAATACTCTTCCTCCATTGACTTCCTTTTAAACAAGGTGTTCCTCTATTATCCATTGCAATGACCACATATCCTTTCTGAGCCATCATCATGGTCCATAAGTTACTATAAGTATCAGTAGCCACCTGTCCCCAGGGCTCACCATAAACATAAAACAATACGGGGTATTTTTTAGTCTTATCAAAATCCAATGGCAGTACAATTTTTGCATCAATTTCTATTCCTTCCTCTGTTGTTACCTGTTTAAAAACTACCTCCGGAACTGAAATTTTGGCAAGCTGCTCTTTATAGGCCTTATTATCAACCAAAGTTTTAATCACCTTATGATCAGGCAAACTTATAAATCTTACCGTACGAACCTCAGAGGCACTCTGATGGCTATGAATGGCATAGGCCCCATTAGGAGAAACATTGTAATTATTAACCCCTTGATACTGATCAGGAGTTAAACGTTCTTCCTTACCCTTTCCTTTTAAATCTGTCTGGTACAAATAGCGCTGTGTGCTGTTCTCAGGAGAGGCCATATAATAAACACTTTTCGCCGTTGGGACTCGCATAGAAGCAACATCATAAGCAAAAGGAGTGACCAGGGTTTGACTTCCTGATTCAATATCCACTTTATAAATATGCCTCCAGGCATCGTTTTCTGTCATCCGTAAAAAAGCTGCACCATCATCTACCATAGGAAGATCATTAGATCCCCATGCATCTGAGGAAATATCAGGATAATTCAATTCAATAAAGGTTTCTTCAACTTCAGTATACACCTTGTTCAATTTCCCACTTGAAGGAACATAGGTCCATACTTTTAAATTATTTTGATGCCTGTTCATTTGCTGTATCAACAAAAGATCATCGTGCACCCATTGAATCCCAGGTATATAATTTTCCCTTTCTTCACCTTCCAAAGGCACCCATGTCACCTTTTTAGAATCGAGATCAATGACACCAATTTTAGTAGCAGAAGGCTGTTCTCCTACTTTAGGATATTGAACAGGAATGGGTTTTGAATAAATGGAATCCGTATTGTTGATCATATAAAACACACCGGTATCAGAAGCATCTAAATGCCAAAATGCCAGGTTTGTATTTCCAGGGCTCACCGTAAAACCGTCTCGCTTACCAAATTCCTCTTCATATACCCAATCAAAGGTTCCATTGATCCGCTCTCCATTACCATCAAAGGTCAGCTGTTCCACCTCATGGGTTTCTGCATTCTCGCTGTAGACATTAAAATCATGCACATAAAAAAGTTGTTTATTGTCACTTGAGAACTTGGCGAAAAGCAGTGAAGATGCTTCAAAATCCTTCCCAACTTGTGACAGCTCTTCACTGTTTAAATCATACACCCAGTAATCGCCTTTTGTATTGCTTCGCCATACCCTGCTGGAATTGGTAAATATCAATACCTTCGTACCGTCAGGACTTAAAGTAAAACTTTCAATATCCAGAGACGAATCATTCACATTTAACTTCTCAGCAGCAACATAGATACTTTTCTTTTGATTCTTACTTTCATAACGAACCAATTCATCTGCTCCTTCAACAGAAGAAGATTTCTCAATAATCACATAGGCATCTCCATCTTCAATCCATTGAATTTTACGTTCATATTGAGGCGTAAATTCATCCGAATAAATACGTTCCAGGTTAAGTAAAGCTGTGGCATCAGGCTCTTGCCCTACCACTAGGAGCAACTGCAATATAAAAAGAAGACTTAGGCTGGTTTTAATTGATTTTAACATAGAATAAGTGATTATTTAATAAATTCGTTATTGTTATGGCAAGGGTATATTAAGCGGTTAGCTCTATCCAATTCCCTTCAGGATCCTCTATGACACTTTCATAATACCCATCACCTGTTGTTCTGGGTTCACCTATGACCTGATACCCTTTTTCTCTCAAAGTTTCTGTCAGGGCATTAACACTGTCCTTAGAACCTAAGCTAATTGCCACATGAGCTATACCTACGAGCTGATCACGATGAGCTGACTTCAAAGCTATAGCATCACGATGCATTAATTCTATTCGGGCTCCTGAGTCAAAAGAAAGAAAATAGGAGGAAAAACCTTTTTTCTCATTTGTATATTTCTCATTGCTTTTCATCCCAAAATAAGTCATATAAAAATGTCGCATCCCCTCAAGATCCTTTGTCCAAATTCCAATATGTTCTAGTTTCATCCTTATTGATTAATCACAAGTCCCTTCCTCAACTGACGTTCCTGTTGAAATCCAGGCATCCTTATAAATTGATTCATAACAAATTTTATACTCAAAATTATGCTGCATTTGATGGATATAGAGAAGTTCTGCCTGTTCACTGCGTTTTACAGAGATCATGGTAATTGTTTCTCCGGCAGGAATGACCCGATTCTCAACATAGTTGGTTATATGAGGAAATCGATCTGTACCCAACAACTGCACGATCAAACTATCCGGGTGATTGACTACCTTCTCATCAACATAAAAAGTCGCGCTCTTTATGAGTGCAGGTCCAATGCCATTATTTCTAACATATAATTTATAGCCAGCTTCCTGATTGTATACACCACGCCATTCAATATGTGGCCAAACCGCGGCGTGTTGTTGACTTTGCATGATATTGGTTTGATAGATGTATACAGACACCGTTATAATATTAATGAATACAGCCAGTATAGCGACACCCATGCTTGTGCTCAGTTTAAGTTTGTTTTTTTTAACTTTATTCAATTCTTTAAAATTAGAGGTACTAGCTATTCAATCTGCAATTTATACTTTTCAAGAAGTCCAGACAGATTATTATTAGAAAATTTACTCTCATTCAATTTGTTTGATTCTGGATCAATCATAAAATTATTCGCCGTTCTAAAATCAGCTCTCTCGAGATTTGTTGTACTAAACACGGCAGCATCCAAATCGCTATGATCAAAAACAGATCCACTCAGGTCTGTATCCGTGAAATCAACGGATTTCAATTGACAGTCAATAAAACTGGTGTTTTTCAATGTTGCTCCGAAAAAAGAACTTTGATCTAATAAACAAGATTTAAAATATACTGACAAGCCAAATTGATTGCAATTTTCGAATTTCAAACCCAGCATCTTACAATTAAAAAAGCGACAATCCTGAAACAAGGTTCCGTTTAAAATCGATAGACTAAGATTACAGTCATAAAATTCACAATCAACAAAGTCTATTTGAGAGAAATCTGCCTCCGAAAAGTCACAGGCACGAAACAAGCAGCTTTCATAATCGGCAGGTTCAAAACTTCCATCTAAAAACCCCAGGTTCTTAAATTCTCTTTCTCTGAAGTACTTTTCTTTCATGAGGTAAAAATGGTAAGCCCCTTTTAATTGATCAGGTCAAATGACTTCATAAATTTTCCAATCGATTCATTTGAATCATTTTCTGTTTTTGTCACAACCTGAAGCATATACACCTGGTTTTCTACCAAGTACACACGAATCCGAATGATAGCCATACCATCCTGAAAACTAATTTTGACTTCTTTCCCTTTAAAACCATCAATTTCAACATCTCTTTCATCCATCATTTTCCCATCAATTGAACCCAACAAACCTTCAACGGTTTCTTTTAAAAAGTCTTTGATCTGTTCTCGTTTATCAGAATGAATCAAAGAGTCTGGATATTGAGCATAGCTACTCAAATAGATTAAATTACTGTCATTTTCTTTTCCCGATAAATCAAGCATATTGATATGCATGTCCACAGGACCTGCTTCTGTATTTACAGTTTGAACACTCTTCTTTGGCTCCTTTGGAAATTCTATTTGATACCCTTGTGCCTCATTTTTCACTAAAACCCAATCTGAATTCGCTATAAATCCGGTAGAAAAAATTAAGGCAATCAACAGCAACGATACCTTGTGGTAGTTTTTATAATTCATGATCTTATTTTTTTATAAAGATAAACAAGCTGAATATAAATTCATACCTCTTCGTAGATTTTATACAATCCGCAATTATGATAACAGCAACAACCCATAGCCAAGGATACCGCCTCCTAGAATAATCCACACAGGACTTAGTTTCGGAAATTTAAGCACTGTGACAATACTTATGGCCATAATAACCAAACTCTGCCATTGCCCGGCTATGTCATAACCCAATTGTAATATTACAGCGATCATGATACCAACGGCACAGGCATTTACAGCATCCAGAAAACCAGAAAGCAACTGAGATTTACGCAATAAGGGAATCACTTTAACCAATAAACCAACAAGAAAAAAAGATGGTAAAAACATTCCAATGGATGCCCAGAAAGCGCCGCTAACTCCATTTAACTGGTATCCGATAAAAGTAGCTGTTGTCAGAACGGGTCCGGGCGTAAATTGCCCCATAGCAATAGCGTCCAATAATTGCTGTTTACTGAGCCAACCTAATCTGCTAACCAATTCTGCATCAACATAAGCGATCAATACATAGCCACTACCAAAGAGAACGAGAGCAATTTTAAGAAACACCCAAAATACAGAAGCATTTGTTATACCAATACTCGCCGTTTTCAACAGGGCAAACAAAGGAGTTATTGCAAACATTTTTACATTTTTGGCAAAACGTCCTAGCCAGATCATACCTACAAAACCACCACCAATAATCAACAAAAACTCATTCCCTCCAAAAAAAGAAAGAACAGCAATTAGCACACCTAACAAGGTCAACTGCCAATTTTTAAAAGCTTTTTTTCCAAGCTTATAGGTAGCATTCAAAATAATTCCGATTACAGCTGGTTTAATGCCAAAGAAAAATGGCGCTATGGCGGGTATTTCTCCATATTCAACATAAACAATTGCAAGTAGTAAGGTAAAAAACACCGCAGGAAGAATAAATGAAAGACCCGCAACGATGAGACCGGGCACACCCGCCCTAACATGTCCGCAATGCATGGTCATTTGTGTTGAATTAGGTCCTGGAACTAAATTCGTTGCACCAACCATATCCAAAAAATGCTCCTGACTCATCCATTTTCTCTTCTCAACCAGTTCTTCCTGCATCATGGCAATATGTGCGGCAGGGCCACCAAAAGCAATACAACCCAGCCTCAAGAATACCAAACAAACCTCCTTTAATCTTATCCAATTCATCTGAGTTCTATTTTACCATCTACCCATGGGCTTCCAAATAAATACATATTCATCCCAGTTTTATCTTCTACCTCTACCAACCTATTCCGAAGTGCAACACTTCTCATTCCAATCGCTGCTCTCAATGAATCCGTTTTTTCTAATTGATCTGCAAAGGGCGGCTCTAAAAAACCATAACTGACTTCAGTCGGGCTGCTCATTGTTGCAAAGCGCCATTCATCCATCAAGGCAAACTCGTTAGGAGAAATATTTCCTTTTTTAAGTTCCCTTACTAATAGAGGCCTCAGTGCCACATACAACCTGTCATTTAAAACATAGTCCTGAGAAATTGAATTGTGATGGCTTAAGATGGTTGACATCCACACGTTATTTCCGATAATTCTTTCACCAGGGTAGCCAGACTGACCTAAAATCATCTTAAGGTCATGGAGTTGCTTTTCGCTATGGGGTGCAAATTTTTTCTCCGCATACGCATCCTGAGAGGCAGCACTTAATTTTAAGAATGCCTTCATGGCTAATTTCTGGTCTTTCTTGAACATCTGATGAACCTTGTCTTTTAAAGTATCATTAAGTTTCTTTTCATATGCCATGTGAAGATCCGTATAAGCCGCCATTACCTCCTTTGTTTCATCTCTTTTTAAGAAATCCGACAAATATGAATTCTTTCGAATTGACTTCTTGTCCCAACCCGAAAGGATCCCCTCTTTTAACAATGCAAGCGCCATATCCTCCTTGTCTAAAGTTATGGCCAATTGAGTCGCTATCTTATACTCTCTAACAAAGACAAAGGAATAATTGGTGAACAATGATTGATAGATGCCTAGTGCAGCATTAAAATTACCAATTGCTATGAGCTCTTCTGCTTCCAGCACTTTACGGTGATAATCAGTGTAATCCGAAGAGGTCATGATAGCATCAGGATAAGGAACCTCCCCCTTAGGAAATCCTATAAATAAGACGAGTAAAATAACAATAAACCTATGCATATGAGATAATTAAAGACATCAATTGACTCAATATCTAATTACGATTAATATGATATTTTCTATTCACTCTGGAGTTCTATCGAAGTCGATTTTACATCCTTGCCTCGTACCTTTAAACGTATACTTCCCTTAGTAGTGTCAGATTGTACAATGACCACTAATTTCCCGCTAAATAAGTTCATTCTCGGCTCATGAAACAGATCCAGGGAAGTTGGATCTCCATTACAGACAGCCTTAAAGGCACCTGCTCCTTCCACCTTAAATTTCAATTCATTGTTCGCTGTAGGGCATTCATTTCCATCCTTATCAACAACAGAAACTGTCACAAATGCCAGATCTTTTCCATCAGAGCTTAAGCTTGTTCTATCCGCATCTAATTTTATCTGATATGGCTCCCCGGCCGTTTTCAATTCTTTTTTCATTTTCGCCACACCATGGTCATCATAGGCCACAACCTCAACAAGCCCAGGCTCATATACAACATCCATCCACATCAGTCGGTACCTGTTCTGTGCGCTAGCCATATGCTTTTCCTGAATCCCTTGGCTCTTACCATTTATAAATAATTCAGCGCTGGGATAATTCGTATAGACAAATACAGGAGTCACTTCTCCTTCCCTGCCTTCCCAGTTCCAATGTGGCAATATATGCAAGGTTTCATCTTTTGTATTCCACCTGCTTCTGTACAAGTAATACCTATCTTTTGGTATTCCAGCCAGATCACAAATACCAAAATAGGAACTTCTTGATGGCCATTTTTCATCATACGGAGTTGGTTCACCTAGATAATCAAAACCTGTCCATACAAACTCTCCTATGACCCATGGTTTATCATCCTGTAAAACAAAATCTTCATCGGGCAAATTTGACCAGTCACAAGCCTCAAAATCATAGGATGACGACTGCAGATCACTGTACTGCTTCATTTTGGCTTTCTCCACCGGAAATTTATAAACTCCTCTTGAACTGACCGTTGAGGCAGTTTCAGAACCCAGCAAAAGTCCTTGAGGAAATTTTTCAAATGCCTCCTCGTAAAGATGAACTCTATAATTGAGACCAGGAATATCCAACACGGCCCCAAAGCCAGACTTGATCGTATTCTCAACCTGATCCATACCCACGGTGACCGGCCTTGTGGGATCTTCTCTGTGAAAAATATCCTGCAACCATTTGGCTCTTTTCACCCCTTCAGTGCCCCATTGATCCGGCACCTCATTTCCTGAGCTCCACATCACAATACAGGGATGATTTCTGGTGGCATGAATTAAATTAACCACATCTTTTTCAGCATCACTTTCAAAGTACAGATTATAGCCGTTCTCCACTTTAGGTTTTGCCCACTCATCAAAACTTTCTGCGAGAAACATAAATCCCATTTCATCACAAAGCTCTAATTGCTCTAAAGAAGGCATATTATGCGAACTTCTAATCGCATCAACCCCCATGTCTTTTAATATCATTAGTTGCCTTTTCAGAGCAGCTTTATTGACTGCAGTTCCTAAAGGGCCCAAATCATGATGCAAACAAACCCCTTTAAATTTCCTCGTCTCCCCATTCAAGCTAAACCCTGTCTCAGCATCATATTGAATGCTTCTGATACCAAATACTTCTGAAATTTCATCCTTTAAAACACCCTGTACATAATATCCTATTTCAGCCGTATATAAATTTGGAGTTTCCGGACTCCATCGCTTTGGTTTAGAAACCAACATATTTACATCAAATTCATTAATAAATGCCATGTCTGTATTTCCTGCAGCCACCTCATTTCCCTGCTGATCTTTTATCTTAACCCTAACTTCTCCGGAGTTTTCAGACACCTTTAATCTGATATTGACCTTTGCCAGATCAGCTGTTACAATTGGTGTTGTAATAGAAGCTCCCCAATGCTCAATACTCTCCTTTTCCTTGGTTATCAGTTGAACTTTTCGATACAGCCCGGCTCCGGGATACCACCTTGAGGATAGCGGTTTATTATTTAAATAAACGGCTATGGTATTTTCACCTTCTCGTACATGATCTGAGATATCGAAATAGAAATAGCTATACCCATAATTATTTTCACCAACTTTTGTTCCATTGACAAAAATTTTAGCATTACTCATGGCACCATCAAAAGCCAGAATGTTCTTTCTGAGAGATTCATATGCTGTCAAACTAAACTGGTTGCGATACCATGCCTCACCAATATGAGGAAGCGAACCTGTTCGCCCTGTCTTTTCAGTGGCCACCTGCTCACCATTTTGCGTGATTTTCACCACTTGTTTGTCAATTTCCTCATCAAAGGGTCCTTTGATCGCCCAGTCATGCGGAACAACCACTTCTTCCCAGTCTCCATCATCAAAAGATTCCTGGTATGCCAACTGATCATTACCTCGAAAAAACTTCCAACCCTGTTCCAAATTACGAACCTCTCTAACCTGAGAGCTCATGATTAGTGGTAGCAATAAAAATACTCCTGTGATGACCCCTTGATTCAAAAATTTATTCATACAAATTAGTTAATTTCGATTAAATTATGGACATGACAATTACTTCGACTCTAATCTAGTCATTTTCATCAATGGCAAAAACCTGCCTTTCGGAAAACTTTCCTTTTTGTCATAAGTAACAAAACCTTGCTTACTGTAAAAAACCTCCGCATTCGGATCTGATTCAACAATTATAGGCAACTCCCTTACCACTATTTCTTGCAAAGCATAAAACAACAATGCTCTTCCAAGTCCCTGACCGATAAATTCAGGCTTTAACCACAAATGCAGGACCTCATAATGCATGCTATCCTCATGTATCACACAAAATCCAGACACAGTCTTATTTACTTCCAACACGATAACGGAAGCATCTGATAAATGCTTATCATTTATGGTCAGATCATCTTTCCACCTTGCCATCCACTCTTCGGGATAACCCCAGTATCTTTTGGAAGCCATGCTGATCTTATTCAGCGTTTTTAGATCTGCACTAACTGCCTGCCTGAATTCTATTAAACGATCTTGCCTACTTTTCATTTCCTTATTGATCAACAAGCAGCTATCGGAAGAGTTCTTCCGTATAAACCAACAATTCCTGATCACCAACTTCACCATGACCCGGAATCACATATATAACATTTGGAAGCATCTGCCTTAATTTTTCAACAGTTTTTGGCCATTCCGAAATATTGGCATCTGCTATATTTCCCTTTCCAGCACCTAATCTTTTCACCAGACAGCCTCCGAAGAGAATATGGTCTTCCTTAACATAAGCAACCATATTATCCTGCGTATGCCCCTCGCCCATAAACATACTAATCACCTTCATTGAACCAATGGAATGTTCGTAAGAATTCGAAATACCATAGGCTGGAACAATCAATTTATGAATTTCTGCAAATTCCTGAGTTCTGGTATTGGCAAAGGACGCAATTCCATTATCATGGAAGGTTTCAAGCCCTCCTAATGCATCTGCATGAAAATGACTTACGACTACAACTATTGCTGTAACATTCATTTCGTTCTTTAACCAATCAATGAGTTCCTGAGAAGATCTATTTGAAACCGGGGTATCGTATATCAATGCCTCATTCGCATCAACAACCACCAATCCGTTACTAGCCACTTTTCCATATTCCTCTGTTTCCAAATATGAAATATGAACAAAACTATGTTCTGTTAGCCTTTCAATTTTTAATAGTTCTGATTCATGCACAACCTCTTTTTTAAGCGATGTGTCACATGAGCAAAAACAAACTAACAAACTGACAATAAGCACCCTATGCGTGAAAAAACCAATCCTGTCTCTAATTCTCATATACGTTAAATTATTCCTTTAACATTTGTTTCAGATAGAAATCCAAATTAACAAAACGCTTATCATCCTTGCTATATATTTTCAAATGCCTGCGAAATTTTCCTTTTCCTTCTAACAGATTCAAAGGATCATCAAATAAATATCCCTGACCAAACTCAAAAGAAACATGTTTCGAATAAACAAACACGCCTCCCAAATCCTCCTCGAGAGAGAACATGATTCCTCCATACATCATCCGTTCCTCTATCATCGAATAATGATTTTTAACCTTTTCTCTTATGGCGATGACGATACCGTGTTTCTCAACATCCAAAACTGCCAGGCCATCAACAAATTCTTTTACCGTCTGTTTCATCTTCATTTAACTGTATGAATCGAAGGTAGCAAGCCATAATACATGACATCTACTAATTCATCATCTGAGCTTCTATAATCACTTCTTAACCTACCTTCTAAAACAAAACCACAGCTTTCAGCCATTTTTCTAGCAGCCTGATTGCTCTCATGCGTTCTCAAAAACAATTTTTCAAAGCCATATGTTGAAAAACAATGGGCATGAAAAACTTTTAACGCTTTTGTACCTATCCCTTTACCCTCAAATCCAAGATCAATAAAAAAACCTATCTCAGATTTAGGAACCCTC
>CAYQPI010000011.1:0-52925 GCA_964419405.1 uncultured Flavobacteriaceae bacterium | reverse complement strand
CCTGAAGTGTTTTTCGCCAGATGGAAGGCGTCTACTCCACAATGGCTGAATTCTGTTCCTATATAAAAGGTATAGTCTGTCCAGACCTGAGCAATGCCCTTATCTACTTCTATTTTGGTGTTCCAGATTTTTTCATCCCATACTTTATCATGGGGACTTCCAACAGCTTGCAAGAATGGCTCAAGAGCTCCTTTTTTTAGAATTAATTCTCCTTCTTTGTTGGTATAAGAAGTATACATTTGTACTTCTTTTCCGAAAAGTGCACCTACCTTGGCACTATCACCTTCCCTCATTCCATCAAACAAATCTATAATAACCTGTTTTACATCTTTCTTGTCTTGTTCTACATCTTGCTGGGCATTTATATGCCCAAAGCATAAAAATAGCATCCCCAAAAATATTAGTGGCAACTTTTTCATAATCCTTAAATTAAAGTTTAAATTAGTACAAGCTCAAAGTTAACCAAATAAATAAATGATGAAATTATTAAAGTATATAAGTTTGCTCATGTTCTTCAGTGTTGTCAATCTGTTTGGACAATCACCAGAATACCAACAGGAAAAATTAAAAAAGATTCAAGAAGGATCGGTATTTACAAAAATAATTAATCGTGAATTACCAGCCGATATAGTGTATGAAGATGAGACAATCATTGCCTTTGTACCATTAAAAAAACAAGCACAGGTGCATTTATTAATTGTGCCAAAAAAGGAAATTCAAACGCTCAATGAAGCCAAACAAGAAGATGCCTTGTTGCTGGGAAACATGCTTTTAGTAGCCGCTAAGCTGGCTGAAGAGCAGGGAATTGACCAATCGGGTTATCGGGTGTCTTTAAACCTGAATGAAGATGCTGGGCAGTCAGTATTTCATATTCATATGCACCTATTAGGTGGTAACACGCTTGGCCCTATGGTCGATCGAATCGATTGAGATATTTATAGCAATTTTAAAATCAAAAAAACTCCCTTATGAAGAAATCAAATCTGTATGTAACCTGTGTCTTTTTCATACTATTTACAACAGTTCACTATGCACAAAATGGTGAATCTGATCATGAAGGACCCTTTGAACAATTAATTATAAGAGGTGTTACCCTCATCAATGGCAATGGTGCACCCCCTATTGGGCCGGTAGATATAGTTGTCGAAAAGAATACCATTAAAGAAATTAGAACTGTTGGCTATCCCGGCATTGAAATTAAAGATGAAAACAGACCTATCTTAAAAAAAGGAGGAAAAGAACTGGATGCCAATGGCATGTACCTCTTGCCAGGATTTATTGATATGCACGGTCATATTGGTGGTAAATCACAGGGAGCTGAACCCGATTATGTTTTTAAACTTTGGATGGCGCATGGAATTACAACGATTAGAGAACCTAGTGGACGAGGATTAGATTTTACGTTGAAACTAAAAGAACAGAGCCGAAAAAATGAAATAATTGCCCCAAGGATTGTATCATATACAGCTTTTGGACATAAAAGCCCAGGCTTCAACCCATTAAATGGTCAAAAAATCAGCACAGCTGAATTAGCAAGAAAATGGGTCAGGGCCAATGCCGATGCCGGAGCCGATGGAATCAAGTTTTTTGGTGCAGCTCCTGAAATCATGGCGGCGGCACTGGATGAAAATAAAAAATTGGGATTAGGTTCTGCCTGTCATCATGCTCAAATGAGTGTGGCAAGATGGAATGTGCTTCATTCTGCAAGAGCAGGATTAACCTCAATGGAGCATTGGTATGGTTTACCGGAAGCTCTTTTTGAAGATAAAACAGTTCAGAATTATCCCTTAGATTATAATTATAATAATGAGCAGCATCGTTTTGAAGAGGCTGGAAAACTTTGGGAACAGGCAGCAGTTCCTTATTCTGATCACTGGAACAATGTCATGAATGAATTAATAGCCTTAGACTTTACCTTGGATCCTACCTTTAATATTTACGAGGCCAGTCGAGACTTACATAGGGCCAGAAGAGCTGAATGGCATGAAACGTATACCCTGCCGTCTCTATGGAGATTTTATCAACCCAGTAAAATATCGCATGGTTCCTATTGGCATTACTGGGGTACTGAACAAGAGATTGCCTGGAAAAATAATTATCAATTATGGATGACCTTTGTCAATGAATATAAAAACAGAGGTGGTAGAGTTACGGCTGGTTCAGATTCGGGGTTTATTTTTCAGTTATATGGTTTTGCTTATATCAGAGAGCTAGAATTACTCAGAGAAGCCGGATTCCATCCACTGGAAGTGATCAGAGCAGCAACACTCAATGGCGCAGAGGCTTTAAAAATGGATGATAAAATAGGTTCTGTTGAAATTGGAAAAATGGCTGATTTTGTGATCGTGGAAGAAAATCCACTAGAGAATCTAAAGGTTTTATACGGAACAGGTGCTATCAAATTGACTCAGGATAATCAAGTAGTACGTGTTGGTGGTGTTTTATACACTATTAAAGATGGTGTCATCTATAATTCTAAAAAGCTGTTAAAGGAGGTTGAAATGATGGTTGAGAAAGAAAAAGAGAATGAAAACTTTAAAATTAAGCAACCTGGGATGCCATAATAGAAATAGTTTTTAAAAATTTTATTTTTTTTACACCCCTACTCTATTCGTTTGCAATAACTTATAGTTAAATATTTGTTAATATAGTACTTTGTTTAACATAGTACTGTAACAAAACTATAGTTTGTGGCGTCTATATAGTAGAAACCAATTAAAAACAATTTATTATGAAAACTTTTTTAAACACACCCACAGAATCTGAATCAAGAAAATATGTAACATTTTCAACGTTTCGCAACACAAAAAGAATCAAATGGTCAGAATACAGAAATTTTGCACATTAGATTAAATTAACGTACAACATTACAAACAATATATCATGACAACAAATATAAATATATCAACAACACAGGCCAGAGAGCATTTGTATTTTAGTGATCATAAGTATACAAAGCGAGTCAAATGGTCAGAAAACAGACATTATGGATATTAGAGATTATATACCACCTTAGTGAAACCTATTCAATAATTTGAGTAGGTTTTTTTTTGTAATAAACTGAACAATTGATTTCTACTGCTCTCATTTTAATAGAATTACCTATCTTTAATTTCAATTAACCTAAATTATTACCTATGTCTGACTCAAATAAGAAACCTGAAATTGCCTTTTGGATTATTGGAATCATAGCACTTCTTTGGAACCTGATGGGTGTTGCTGCCTATTTAATGCAAGCATATATGACAGAAGAGGATTTATTGGCTTTGCCATTAGAAGAACAAGCCTTGTATACAGACATTCCTGCCTGGGTTACCGGGGCATATGCCCTGGCCGTTTTTGGAGGAGCACTTGGCTGTATTCTGTTACTATTGCGTAAAAAACTGGCTACCTTCGTTTTTATGATTTCTTTTGTAAGTATCCTGGCTCAAATGTCTTATAATATCTTTATGACTAAGGCGGCAGAGGTTTATGGCCCTGGTGGCCTGATCATGCCGGTTATGGTGATACTTATTGGAGCTTTTTTGATTTGGTACTCCAAAAAGAAAGAATCAGAAGGAATACTAAGCTAAGAACTGCTTGAAACTATTCATTAAAAACTTATCCATAAAGTTGGATAAGTTTTTTTTTATTCTACCATTTTAGTTCAAAAATGATCATTCAATTTTATATTTTGCACAGCCATTAATTGAGCTGAATGAAAGTTTGTATTGCGGAAAAACCTAGTGTTGCAAGAGAGATTGCTAAAATCCTAAAGGCCAATACCAAAAGGGATGGTTATTTTGAAGGAAATGGATATGCAGTAACCTATACTTTTGGTCATCTCTGCACCCTGTACGAACCAAATGACTATAAACCATATTGGAAGAGATGGGATTTGAACAACCTTCCTATGCTACCGGAAAAATTCAATGTAAAGGTCAATGATGACGTCGGTATTCAAAAGCAATTTGGAATAATTAAGGGACTATTTGAACAAGCAGAAGTTGTGATAAATTGCGGTGATGCGGGTCAGGAAGGAGAATTGATTCAGCGCTGGGTGATGATGGAATCTGGCTATACAGGAAAATCACAACGTCTTTGGATTTCTTCACTTACTGAAGAAGCCATTAAGGAGGGTTTTAAAAATCTTCAGCCAGCCAGTGATTATGATCAGCTATTTTATGCTGGTTTTTCACGGGCGATTGGTGATTGGCTCTTAGGAATGAATGCTACCAGATTATACACCTTGAAATATGGTAAAGACCGACAGGTATTATCTGTAGGGCGGGTACAAACCCCTACCCTTGCGATGGTTGTTGATCGATATCAGCGTATTAAAAATTTCAAACCCGAACCCTACTGGGAATTGCAGACAAGGTATCGCGATACCTTGTTCAGGTATGAAGAAGGGCGATTTTTAAATCAGGAAGAAGGAGCTGAGATTGCGGCCAAGGTGAAAGAAGAATCGTTTGAGGTCACCAAAATTCAAAAAAAGAAAGGAAAGGAATATGCACCAAAACTCTTCGACCTTACCGGTCTGCAGGTTTATTGTAATACCAAGTTCGGTTTGACTGCGGATCAGACCTTGAAAATTGCACAAAAATTATACGAGCAAAAACTTATAACCTACCCACGTGTTGATACTAGTTTTTTACCGAATGACATGTACCCAAAAATTTCTGGAATCCTCAGTAAATTATCAAAGTATAAAAGCCTAACAGATCCAATACAGGGAAAAAAGATTAAAAAATCTACCAAGGTTTTTAATGACAAAAAGGTCACGGATCACCATGCTATTATTCCTACTGGTATTGAATCTTATCTTTCCCATGAACATCAGCAGGTCTATGATATTATTTGTCGAAGATTTATTGCCTCCTTTTATCCTGATTGTGAAGTTGCCCATACCCACGTTCAAGGTGAAGCTGCAGCAATTTCATTCAAAACAAGTGGTAAACAGATTGTAAACCCCGGATGGAGAACGGTCTTTGAAACTGAAAATTATGATGCGGGTGCTGAAAAATCGATATTACCTGCTTTTATTAAAGGTGAGAAAGGCCCCCATGAGCCTTCATTTATAGAAAAAGAAACCAAACCACCCAATCAATTTTCTGAGGCCAGTTTGCTGAGATCTATGGAAACAGCTGGTAAGGATATTGACGATGAGGCTATGCGTGATTTGATGAAGGAAAATGGTATTGGACGCCCTTCTACCCGAGCCAGTATCATAGAGACATTGTTCAGGAGAAATTATATTGTTCGAAATAAAAAGCAAATTCTTCCCACTGCTACTGGCATTGATTTGATCAATACGATTCAAAATGAATTGTTGAAGTCTGCAGAACTTACTGGAAGTTGGGAAGGTAAGTTGAAAGAAATTGAAAAAGGGACCTATAAGGCTGGTTCGTTTATCAAACAGATGAAACAAATGGTAGATCAGTTGGTGTATGAAGTCAGATCGGATAACAGTAGCAGAAAGATTTCATCAGCGAGTAAGGAGATAGCAGCACCTAAAAAAAGTAAGCCCCAATCTAAACAACTCGTTGGTCATACCTGCCCAATTTGTAAAAAAGGACATATTGTAAAAGGTTCAAAGGCTTATGGATGTAACCAATTTAAGGAAGGCTGTAAACTAGTATTGCCTTTTTTGTTTCAGGAAAAGAAAATGTCTGAAAATCAATATATAAGACTTGTTTCAAAAGGAGAAACCGTTCAACTTAAAGGATTCAATATTGCCGGGAGTAAAGTGAATGGGAAATTAACATTAAATGATGAAGGAAACCTGGTCTTCATCGAAAAAGAACAAAAACAAAAAGCTGAAAAAGAAAACACTTGTCCAAAATGTAAAAAAGGACTACTTGTAAAAGGGAACAAAGCCTATGGCTGCAGCGAGTTTAAAAATGGCTGTAATTTTGTTTTCCCTTTTGAAAAACTACGCCTTCTTGCCAAGAATGAGGAATTAACCAAAGAGTTGGTCCTTAAGATCCTCAAAGAACCTAAAAACTGGGAGGCTTAATCAATTAAGGAAGCACCGTTTAGATCTGTGGTCAAGACTTCACTCATATAATCAAAAAAGGGTCTTAGGGCAAGGAAAGAGTTATTGACTTCATTCAGGAAGTTTTCATTCAGCACTTCTTTATCAGAAAACTTTCGTACAGCAACAAAACCTTTTTTGCGAATAAGGTCAATGGCGGGGTCGTCTTTTTGAAACCCTTTTGGAGCTGTTTTTAATTCATCTCCAACCAACTCTCCCTTAAAATATTTTCTAAAGGTTGCATCAGCTAAAATTTTTCTGATCTCTTCATCACCAAACTCAAATTCCTTTCTGATTCTAAACAGGTCTTCTTTGTTAGGTGCCCAGAAACCACCTGCTATAAAGGACTCTCCTGGTCGAATTCTCAAATAATACCCACCTCTTAATCGATCCGTTTTTCTGCTGAATGATCCCGCAAAATGAGGGTTATATGGCGTTTTGTCCTTAGAAAATCTAACATCCCTATAAATTCTGAACAATTTAAACCTATCAATGTCATCATCTTCTTCAAGCAGCTGTCTGACCTCTGCATAAAAAGATTTGGCTTTTTCCTGAAGCGATTTGAATTCATCTTTGTGCTCAGCAAACCACTCCCTATTATTGTTCTCTTTCAATAACTTTAAAAAATCCATTATTTCCTTCATCCTTCCTGTTTTAATCTTTTATAATTACTAAAATCTTTTAGATTGAATCTTCACTGCGCACCCTATTTTTAAACCCTTTATCCATGAAAATAGAAATCGAACTGATCATAACTAATATGATCACGGTAACATAAACAAAATTCGGTATTGGCACAGGATCACCTGTTGCATAAGAATGCAGACCGGTCAAATAATAGTTGACACCAAAGGATGTCATTGCAATAGATGCAAATGCAAAGGTGCTTGCAATGCTCAACACAAGCGCTGAATTCAATTTTGGTATCAATCGCATATGAAGTACTATGGCATATACAATGATGCTAATGAGTGCCCAGGTTTCTTTGGGATCCCATGCCCAATACCTTCCCCAGGATTCATTCGCCCATACTCCTCCTAAAAAAGTTCCAATACTTAAAATAAATAGACCGAGAGTCATCGACATTTCATTGATATAGGAGAGCTCTTTTATGTTGACATCTAAGACCTGTGAGTTCGATGTATTCTTGAAAATGATTAACACCTGAGTCATGACTCCCAACAAGGCAGATAAGGCTAATGGTGCATAGCTACTGATGATGGTAGCAACATGAATCTTTAACCAATATGATTTTAACACAGGCATCAAATTAGTTATTTCAGGACTCAACCAGTCTAAATAACTTACAAATAGTAAGGTACCGGTAAAAATACTGGCCAGTGGCAAGGTGAAATCTGATTTTCTAAAAAATACCAGGCCAAAAAATAAAAGCGACCAGGCAACAAAAACGATCATCTCATACCCATTGCTCCATGGAGGGTGCTCAGCAATATACCATCTAAGAATCAAATTAAACGTATGTATTAAAAACACGATAAGTGTCAACAGGATCAAAAAGTTCAAGCTATAATTCAATCCTTTTGATTTTATAAATATTTTAATAATTGCTGTCAATAGCAATAATAACCCAAGCGTAAAGTAGGCTTGAAACAACCAAAAGTTAAGGTTCAATTCATTATACCATAATTCTGCTGAAACCTGACTTTTAGAAGGAATAATATCTGAAGCAAGCACGTCTTGATATTTCTTAATATAGGCCAACTTATCCTCTGCCTGAGTCCAGTCTCCCGTAGTTTTAGCTTCCTGAATATTGATAAAATATAAGGGTATGATGCCCTGAGCAAATCTTGCATCTGCTTCGTTAAAATCAGTAAAATCATGATTTGGATTATACCATGTTTTTGTTGGATCATCTTTTTTAGGAAAAATCTTCAAATAATTTCCAGAAAGCACATTGAATAAAAGGTTAAATCTTTCATCCACTTTTAGCATTTCTTTGTCATACTCACTGCGCTCACCAGGTTTCTTTTCGTTTGCCTTTAAAACGATATTCTCCAAGACATAATCTCGATTCTCATCCAATAACTGATTGAAAGAAATCAAGTTGTTTTGGTTTACAACTAAGTCCTTAAAGGTGGCACCTCCCTTTTTTTTGTCTATTTTAATGAGGGGTAATTCATACCATTTTCCCGGATCTATATGAATGGCTAGAAACACTTGATTAGCATCAAGTTTTTGCTGTTCTCCCTTGTAATAGTTTTTTCTTGACACCTTTCTTAAAAATTCTGAAGCCAGCGTATTCAATGGTTTTATTCTACCATCAAGATCCTGTATCATTAAGGAACCAAAAAGGGCAGCATGAGATTTATCTACTTTTTGTGTCAGCAAAACACTGTCAATAGGAGTACCCGACTGCTTGCTTTGGGCCTGTGTCAAAAACCAAACATTGCTGAACAAGAGCAGAAAAATGATAGGTTTGGATTTCAGTTTTGCCAGTCGTTTATTAATCAAACTAAATCTTGACCCCTTTGAAAATAGTGTAAGAAACATTCCAAGGCCCATTAGTATATAACCGATATAGGTAATAACAGTACCCGGAAGGTCCTTATTTATAGCCAATACGGTTCCTTTTTCATCACTGTCATAAGAGGCTTGAAAAAATCGATGTCCTTTATAATCAAGTACATGATTCATGTATATCCTGTAGTCTTCTTCAATTTCTCCATCAAGAATGGTGACTTCACTGGCATACGATGAAGGACTTGTTGAGCCTGGATACTTTTCCATTTGAAAATCTCTCAACAGAAGGCTAAAATTTGTTTTCACTGCCAGTGCGCCATAACCAAATTCAATCTCTTTACCATTCACCATGACCTGTTTAAAATCTGGTAAGTACCCATGTTTATATACAACTGCGACTTCTTGACTTTTCCCGTTTGCCTCCAAGTCAAAAAGGATAATATCATCAATTCTTTCGTCATTATCCTTAGGTTTTGTTGCTGCAGATTTCCAAATAAGCGCTCCGTTTTTTTCATGTTTAACAGCTACGAAAGAAAAATCATGAAAACGATATAAAGTATTCATTTTTAAATCATACCAGGTATTGGCTTCAAGCATTCCGGCTGTTTCAGTTGCCATGGTGAAAAAATCAACAGCCTCAGAAGATTTGATCTTCAAACTGTCATTTTCTTCTTTAATTTCAATGCCATTAGAAACTGATGACTGAAACCCAATTTTATGCGCATGCGTTCCAATTAATTTGGCACTTCCTTTTTGAATAAAAATGGATTCTCTTCCCTTACCTGCAGAAAGCACCAATTCCAGAAAACTCTCTCCTTTTTTATCTTTCTCAGAGATCAATTGTTCCTTAGCGTCTGGAATAAACTCTTTGAACGACACCTTCAGATCAGTGCCGGCAACTTCTTGTACAATTGAAACATTATTGTCTTTGATGGGAGAAAAGTAGAGTTCTTTCTGTAATAACTGAACTGGATTAGCCCCAGGTTGATTTATTTGAAGGTAATTTTTATCTGAAATCATGGTATTGCTCGAAGCTCCTTCCCGTATCCTCATTATACCTTCAAAACCGGTATAACGGCTTACCCCTGCTCCTATGACAATAATAATAAAAGCGATATGAAACAGTAATACAGGCCATTTTTGCCTGCGATACAGTTTATATCTAAATATATTAGCTATAAAATTTCCTGCCAATAGTACCATCACCAATTCGAACCACCAGGCATTGTATATGACCGCTCTGGCTGTCTGGGTTCCAAAATCATTTTCTACAAAAGTCGCCGTTGCCATTGAAGCCGCAAACACGAACAATAAGGTCAGGGCCATTTTGGGTGAAAATAGAAATTCAAAAATTGATTTCATTAGGTATATACATTAAAAACCTCATAGATAAAGACCTATGAGGTTTGATAGTCATGTGTTGGGAAACTTATTCTGATCCAGCAGGACTTGCATCCATCTTGGCCTCTCTGGCTTTGGCTTCTTCCAGCCATACTGGTATCACTTCTTTTTGAAACTTTTCTTTTTCAGCCTGTAATTTATCCATATCAAGGCCTACATATTTTTGTGCCTTTTCCTTGGTGTCAATATCTGGCATATCAATTGCTTTATTATGTCCCAATGATGCCAGTAACCGTGTCAATTTTATTCTGGCCTCCTGCACCTTGGTCATTCCTGTGGCATACACTCTGGCAATTTCTACAGGTGAATGAAAAGATCCACCATGCGACGCAGCTCCATAATCCCATCTCCATTGAGCATGTCGGATATCCTGAAGTATTTCTGCCATTTGCTCTTCGGTCGCACCTAATTCCCAGGCCTTTTCAGCCTCTAAATGTGCTAATACCAAGTCATCTTCAAGGGCCAGTCTAGTTTCTGCTGATTTCTTTTGTCTGGAATAGACATTTTCAATCAGTTTATTGGTTTCTTGTCTGTGACAAACCTGACATGAATTAGCTACATTGTTCAAAGGTGATTGGATATGATGATCTGTAAACTTCTGACCACCTTCACTCTTATATGGCATATGACAATCTGCACAGGAAACTCCTCTGTCAGCATGAACACCTGTTAAATATGTTTCGTATCCAGGATGCTGCGCCTTCAACATAGGTGCCTTGCTCAAGGCATGTGTCCAGTCACTGAAATTGATATCGTCATAGTATTTTTCCATATCCTCAACTGAGGTTCCATTTTTCCAAGGAAAAACCAGATAGGGAACACCTTCTTTACCAGGAATGTTTTTATTAAAATAATATTCAACATGGCATTGCGCACAAACCAATGATCTCATTTCCTGATGTGTCGCATGACTTATGTCTTCTCCCATGGCCTCAAAAGCTTCAACGAGCGCAGGTCTTGAAATTTGCAAACTCATATCATTTGGATTATGACAATCAGCACAACCAATATTGTTAACAACCTCGCTACCTTTAGAAGCCCATTTTCCTGAATAGAATTCATCAATTCCTTTCTCATTCATCAATCTTGGGACATCAGGGCTCTTACATGCCCAACAAGTACTTGGCATAGGACCATCATTAGGTCCTGTAGGTCCACCAGTTCTTAAGGTATTTCTCAGATCATCAATGGCATAATAATGCCCTCTACCTTGATTATAATCCTTGGCAAAACCATACCCTGCCCAAAGTATAACTAAATTAGGATCTTCTTCCAACAGATCGATCATATGACTACCTCCCTGATATGAAGCGAAATTTGTATCAAGAGTCTGTAAATATGACTGGTATTCTTTTGGAAAATTCTTTCCCCAAACATCATTACGTGGTTCATTTTCACTTATCTCAACCTTTGGCGTATAAGCAAACTTGGCTTCATTTTTTCTGTTAATAACGCTTGAAGCGAGCATCCCCAGCAGGAATACAACTACAGCAGTTACGATAAATAAGATCCAATTCTTCATATTAGTGATATTTTTATTTATTCATTTCATTTTGTAACCAATTCGGAATAACATCTTTTTCCGGATCAGTTGGTATAGGTGCAATGGTGTATTTGGTACTTGCCAAACCATGTACCTTCCCGTGTGGAACTTCACGGTGACAATCCCAACATAGTCTTTTGGTTCTGTTTTCGTTGTGATTTTCGAGCCAGCTTGATAGCTTTACATCGGTCACCTGATCAGTATGACATCTGATACAGTTATTATGAACAACTTCTTGCGAAGCTTCCTGCATTTTAATTACCTGTGGTTCTTGACGCAAGGTAAAAACCGTTGCATGGTACAAGCCATCCTTTGCCTTAAAATAATACTTGTTCGCAAAGTTGTTATGAGGAACATGACAATCGTTACAAGAGGTTGCTTCTCTATGTGAACTATGCATCCAGCTATTGTATTCTGAGGTCATTACATGGCAATTAACACAGGTCTTGGGATCATCTCCCATGTAGGAGATAACCTCTGACTCTTTCGCCAAAAAAGTGGAAAGTCCCACCATGGCTCCAAATATGACTATCGCATAAGGTAACCATCGAGACTGATATGGAAGAAAATTAAAAGCCAATCGTTTAGTTAGTTTTGATATGTAAATATAATCAAATCCTGTAAATCGCAACAAGGATGATAATATTTAATTTGAAATAGTATGTACTTACATAAAACATTCGTTAATTTGTACTTCCAAAATAAGACTTTATTATTTTGATTTTTAAAAGAACAAAATAAGTTAAAAAACTAATTTACATATCTTTACAACAGTTCAATTAATCAAATTCATTATGAAGAAAATTTTTATAACCTTATTTTTAATTATAGGTACGGCACATATATCTGCACAAGAATTAAAAGTTTCTGCACAATTAAAACCTCGGTTTGAAGCAAGGCATGGTTTTGGCACCCTTGCAAGTCCTGATGATGAAGCAGCTCTTTTTGTTTCTCAGCGTACACGTTTGAGCATCGATTTTGCAACAGACAAATATGAAGTATATATGGACATTCAAAATGTGGGTGTTTGGGGTGATGTGAGTACACTGTCTAAAAGTGATAAAAATGGAACTTCATTTCACCAAGCCTATGGAGTCTATCATTTTTCTGAAAAATTTGCTATTAAATTAGGTCGACAGGAAATTTCATATGATGATCAAAGAATTTTTGGTGCAGTTGACTGGGCGCAGCAGGCCAGAAGCCATGACGCCTTACTTTTTAGATTTAAGCCTGGTCAAAAAAGTAAACTTGATGTTGGTTTTGCTTTAAATGCTAATGGAGAAACTAATTTTAAAGAAGATTATTCTGTAAACCAGTATAAAAGTATGCAGTATGCTTGGTTTCATACTAATTTTACAGAAAATACAGGCCTAAGTCTTTTATTCCTAAACAACGGAATGCCTTATAATAAAGAAACAGGTACTGATCCGGGAGGTCAACCAATTACAGAACAGAAAACTACGTATAGCCAAACAATTGGTGGTCGATTTACCTATAAAAGAGATCGTTTTAATTTCAATGCAGCTACCTATTTTCAGGGTGGAAACACTCCTTGGAGCGGCTCGAACGGAACACAAGATCTATCAGCCTATTACTTAGCCGCTGATGCCAGTTACAAAGTACTCGATGTTTTAAAATTGGGTGCCGGATTTGAGTTGTTGTCTGGTAGCGATCAGGATGGAGATATTACAAAAAATAATTCGTTCAATCCATTTTATGGTACGAATCATAAATTCAATGGATGGATGGATTATTTTTATGTGGGCAATCATGCTAATAACGTTGGTCTGGTGGATATTTTCGTACCTATCGTGTTTAATCAGAATAAGCTTCAAATGAGATTGATTCCTCATTTCTTTTCTGCTGACGGAACCATCTTAGAACCTGGTTTCCAAAAAGCAGATTCTTATTTAGGAACTGAAATCGACTTTGACGTAAAATACGAATTGGTTAAAAATGTAAATATCTTTGCGGGATATTCACATATGTTTGCTACTGAATCAATGGAGATCATAAAAGGAGGAAGCAAAGATGAAACGAATAACTGGGGTTGGGTCATGATTACATTCAAGCCTACTTTTTTCAAAAAGAAATTTGACGAGCCAAAGGGCTAAGATCTTAGACCTTGGCAATATAGGTTTATGAACAAGAAAATACTGATCATTGGATTGATTTGGCCTGAACCGAATGCTACGGCAGCGGGAACCAGAATGATACAATTGGTTCGGTATTTCCTGCAAATGGGATATGAAATTCATTTTGCCTCTACGGCGACTATGAATGAATTATCTTATGATCTCAAATCATTACATGTCAGCTGTTTATCCATCAAATTAAATTGTAGCAGTTTTGATGAGCAAATTCAGGAATTAGCGCCTGATATTGTTCTTTTTGATCGGTTTTTAAGTGAGGAACAGTTTGGTTGGAGGATACAGGATAGTTGTCCGCAGGCATTGCGAATACTCGATACAGAAGATTTACATTTCTTAAGAAGGTCGAGAGAATTAGCCCATGCAAATAAAAGCGACAACTGGAAACAATTCCTTCACAATGATATCGCAAAAAGAGAAATTGCCAGTATGTACAGGTGTGACTTTTCTTTACTGATCTCTGAATTTGAAATGAACCTCTTACTGGAGGATTTTAAAATTCCTCCCTACCTCCTGTTCTACCTGCCATTTATAGACGAGGCTTACGCCGAGGTAGATTATAAAAGTTATCCAGATTTCAGTAAAAGAAAACATTTTATGACCCTGGGTAATTTTAAGCATAAACCCAATGCAGACTCGGTTCGTTTTCTTCGAAGTCATATTTGGCCAAACATTCGAAAAAAGATGCCTGATTGTGAATTACATGTATATGGCGCCTACGTTACAGAAGGAATAAAGCAGTTGGAAAGTAAGGACCTGGGATTTTATATAAAAGGGTGGATTTCAAATAAACAAGAAGCATATGTCAATTATAAAGTTTGTCTGGCTCCTCTAAATTTTGGAGCTGGACAAAAAGGTAAATTATTAGACGCCATGTATTTCGGAACCCCTAGTGTCACCACTGGTTTTGGCGCTGAAGGAATGTCAAGTGCTGAGCGCTGGAATGGTTTTGTGACAGATGAACGAGAGGATTTTATAGAAAAAGCTATACTCCTTTACTGCAATAAAGAGTCATGGCTGCAAGCCCAATCCAAAGGAGCACATATTCTAAGTTCTAATTATAACTCCTCGGTTTATGAGAAAAAACTGACTGAAAAAATTCAACACCTGACAGAAGACCTGACTTCTTATCGTAAGCAGAACTTTATAGGAGCCATGCTTATGCATCACAACTTGCAAAGCACCAAGTACCTTTCAAAATGGATAGAATTAAAAAATTATCGGACAATAAAATAATACAATAACAAGCCCCAACCTGTTATCAGCAAGAGTCCTCCCACCGGAGTGATCGGTCCTAAGAACCGCATATTTAACTTTTTGGCCCTCCCGTAACATAAGGCATAAATGCTTCCGGAAAACAGAACCACTCCAATAATAAAGCTCGAAGCAATCATTCTTTCTGTAAAGGATATAAAATCAAAATGAAAGCCCAGGAAAAGCAATACGATTGCGTGCATCAATTGATACTTCACACCCGTTTCAAAGCTGTGTAATACCTCTGCAGGAAGGATTCGTTTTAATCTATGGGCACCAAAGGCTCCAAAAATCACTCCAAAAAAACCAAATATGGCTGCGCAGACTTTAACAATTAAAACCATCAGGAAAATTTTAAAATTAGGAATAAGGTATGTCAATCATGATCTTAGATACTATTATTCCATATATTGTTTGATGATAGAACGAATAAATCAAGCTAAAATTTTATCAATTACTACTTTAAATGAAGTAAGGCATTCCACATCGTCAATTCACACTCTTTTCTATATCAAAAAAGTAACATTTCATTGGTCATCAAGCCAAACTACATTAACAATAATTTAATATTAAGTTATTTTTAATGACATATTCGTTAAATATAAGTTAATCTAATGATAAAAACGTAACAATCATCTTAAGTGAGGCGTCTATATAATAGAAACCATCAAATTATTACATTATGAAATCAGATATAAACACATTCGCAACAGAAGACAGAAGGTATGTTCAATTTTCAAATTTTAAAAATGCCAAACGGATTAAGTGGTCAGAGCACAGACATTATAGATACTAATCCCATTATTCATTTAAATCGCTCAGAAATTGAAAAACTTACATCACCTCCAAACATAAAAAAACTTCCGAAACGGGAGTTTTTTTTATTTAAAAGCCTGATGTTCTTCACATAAGTCTTTGATATCTTCTCTTATCTTTCTAATTCTTGTTTTAGAAAAACCATTTTTTTCCAGTAATTCAGGGGCTTCATATATTTCTTTGCAAAGAACCACCCCTTCTTTGAGAAACTGCTGCTTTTCTCTTTTTGTCAAGGAGGTTAACACTGTTATAGGAAATAGTCTCGATTTGTTAATTCTGTATTTCAGACTTTTGTTTTCAGGATAATCCCAGCTTACAAGCTGCAGGCCGGCACACTTGGCATAGTCCATGGCATCAGCAGTGAATCGTGTATTGGTAAAGATCCATCCTTGATACTTCGTAAATTTAAAAGATACATCTGAATCGAGCCTACTTTTTACATCGTTAAATCGCGAATGTATGTATAAAGGAATTTTTACATCGTTGGCCTTTCCTTGTGAATTATGATATTTACATTCTATAATATAACATCGTTCGTCCTTACAGGCCAAAACGTCTACCTCGTGAGTAACACAATTTCCGTTCATCACAACACCTACCTTGGTATCATAGCCGTCATGGCTAAAAATATGACCTATAAAATTCTCGAACGGAAACCCCGAAGGCCCCAACTCCATAATTGCTTTTTTTAGCTTGTACCGTGAAGCACTGGGTCTTTTTCTGCTTTTTAATATTTTAAAAGCCTTGTCATAGATTTTTTTAGTAGAAATCCCATGAAATAGTTCATCCTCAATCTGAGCCGTTATTTGATCAACCATGTCATGATCTGCATTGGCATTCTTTAAGGATCTTTTGAGTTTGTCTACTTCAAAATCAACCAATTCACCTGAAAACTTCTTAACTTTTATTGACTTATTCATAGCTCTAATATAACAAGTTATTTTCTTATTAGACTGAATCGTTGTATTTTTGCAGCTGTCAAAATTGCCTCTTTATATGAACGAAATTTCACATTTTTTTTATCAATATTTTGTAGCCCTTGGCATTTCAGAAGTGGCTTCGAAATATTTTAATATGACCATTTTACTAATCGTCATGTTATTGATCATTTTGGTTACTGATTATATTATTAGAAGATTTCTGTTGAATCTGTTCATCAAGTTTTCAGAGAAAACCAAAACTCATTTTGACGACTATGTAGTAAACAACAAGGTTCCTAGAAACGTGGCTCATATCATTCCCTTATTGATGGCCCTGGAATTGGTTCCTATTGTATTTGTTGATTTTGAATACCTGGAAAATTTTGTCGCAAAAGGACTACAAGTTTTTAGCATTTTACTGACAATATGGATTATAAGAAGCTTTATCAAGGCCTTACGAGATTATTTAAACACCAAAGAGCGGTTAAAAGATAAGCCTATCAACAGTTATGTGCAGGTCATTCTTATTGTTGTATGGTCTGTCGGGCTGCTTTCGGCATTTGCTATCGTTACTGGCATTCCTTTCTTTAAATTTATTACAACACTTGGTGCCGCTTCAGCTGTTATTTTATTGATATTCAGAGATACTATTATGGGCTTTGTGGCGAGTCTGCAAGTCTCCATTAATGACATGGTTCAAAATGGTGACTGGATCAGTTTTGAGAAATTTGGAGCCGATGGAAATGTGACAGAGATCAACCTGGCTACGGTTAAGGTTCAAAATTTTGACAAGACCATCACAACGATTCCAACCTATGCCTTAATTTCAGATTCCTTTAAGAACTGGAGAGGAATGGAAGATTCTGGGGGAAGAAGAATTAAACGTGCCGTTATAATTAAACAAAGTAGTATCTCGTACCTAAGTAATGAGAAAGTGAAAGATTTAATGAAGATAGATCTAATAGCAGACTATCTGGAAAAACGAAGTAATGATATCAACGCATACAATGAAAAGAACAATATCAATAAGGAACTCTTAATTAATGGCCGTAACATGACAAATATTGGGGTATACCGGAAATTTGTAGAAAGCTATATCGAAAACCATTCTGCAATTAATAAAGAAATGATGATCATGACAAGGCAACTTGCCCCTACTACCCAAGGAATTCCTATCGAAATCTATGCCTTCAGTAAAGATAAGCGATGGCAAAATTACGAATATATCATGGCTGATATATTTGACTATATTATTGCAGCCGTGCCTTATTTTGACCTTGAAATTTATGAGCAGATCACAGATCTAAAAACGGTTTCAAATCATTAGACCTATTGCGGCACCGTTATTGAATTTACGATAAAGTCAGCAACCTGACTTGTGCCTTTTTTCTTGATCATTTCAAACTCGTCGTTTCCTGCATTTATAAAATCCTTCATCAAGGGTGACGCCACATGAGGAAATACGCTCAGGGCAAAAATGTTGATCATCAATTGTTTTGGATTTATGTCTCTGATCAGTCCCTTATCTATCTCTTTCTCAATTTGAGCGTAAAAATTGGTTGGGTCGGGCATTCTGAGGTTAACAATAAATTCTTTGGCAAAATCAGTTTTAGAATTTAGCTTTCGAATTAAACCCAATGGTAAAAACTTATAGTCATTGATAAACGAAACATAGTTATTGGTAAAATGTCTTATTTTTTCTATCACCGGCATCTCTCCATCCATGATATCTTGTAGCTGGGGAGAAATTCTTCCGTATAATTCAAGAAAAACATGCTTGAATATGTCATCCTTATTCTCAAAATAAGTCTTGAGTTCTTTCTTACTAATTCCGGCTTCTTTTGCAATCGAACTCATGCTGGTGCCTTTGAATCCATTCATCTGGAACTCAACAATAGCAGCATCTATCGCTTTAAGCTGATTTGGGGGAAAATTGTTCATATGTATAAAGATTTACTAGATAAATGTAAAAAAATATTCATTACTCACAAAAAAAATGGAATTCCTATAACTATTCAATAGTTTTTACCGATTATTTCACTCCTGACAAATACCTGTTACCCTTATTAATTTCTGTTTGATCATTGATTTCAATCTTGTTGTTATCCACCGTAACAGGTGTGATTTCAATTCTTTCGAATAAGAATGAATTTTTGTTTTCGTGCAGCATTTTATATAAAAAGTAGCGATTATCGAACTTAAGTACCGCATCTTCAGAGATGTAATATGATGACCTACCTTCAAGTTCTATTTCGGCCTGTACAAACATACCCGGAATAAATTGGGTACTACCCTCTTCGTCAATATGTACATGAGCCGTTACAGTTCTGTCTGCCCCAATTGACTTGCCGATAAGATGCACGGTTCCAGAAAAAGGATCTTCAGAGGATTCTGGCAATCTAAAAATCACTCGCTGTCCTTTTTTTACTTGAAGCGCATCCTTTTCAAATATTTTTAATTCTAAATGAACATGTTCTGTATTTACGATTTCCATGATGGGATTGGAAGTATCGACATAGGAGCCGGTTTTCACATTGATCTCTGTGATATCTCCTGAGATCGGCGCATATATATTCGACTTTTCAGTAAAATCTCCATTTTCTACAGTCTCTGTACTTATATTTAATAGTTCCAGCTTTTTTTTGAGTCCTGCATAAACAGCAGCTACGCGTTTAAAATCGCTTTGGGCCTTTAAGAAAGCTTTTTCGGAAGTGATCTTTTCTTTATACAATTCTGATTGTCGATTGAAATTCGACTCCAAAAACAACATTTCTTGCATGGCTTCCAGGTAATTTTGCTGTAATTCCAGAAATTCAATATTTTCAATACTCACCAAATAATCTCCTTTCTTCACCTGATCTCCCACCAGCAATTGTGAATTCTTAATATAGCCACCTACTTTTGCACTAATAACTGCCCGACCATTAGGAGGAACCTCAATCATCCCTGTAGCTGTGATGGTGTTTTTTTTATTTTCTTTTATAAGTTCATCCAAAGAGAAGCTGTTCTCTTCAAAATAGGTTTTTGAGATGCGAACAGTATCAGCTTCTAATTCTAATGAAATGAAACCGACCTCTTCGTTCATCTTTTCTTGTTTATTCTCACTACAAGAACAGAAGGTGAATACTGATATTAATATGATTATATATGTTTTTATTAGGTTCATAACAAGTAATTTACATTGATAAATAATTAAGTTCAATGACTTTTTGATTATAAAAATTTAGATTCTCGAGGTACTCCAATAGTATTTGCAATGAGTTTTCTATACTTTGTATGTAGTGAAAAAAGTTGATCTCACCTGATTCATAACTCTTTTTAGCAGTAAAGAATATTTCTTCTGAAAGATGTTTTCCTTCTTTTTCATAATAGTCAAGAGCTTCTTCATATTTCTTCAATTCAGTATAGAGCGTTGCCTGTTTTGCTTCTAAACGAATTCTATAATCCAGCGCCTGTTCCTCAATGATGTCAATGGCTAGTTTCGAGGCTTTGATATTCGCCCTGTTTCCTGCAAACAGGATCGGAATTTTCAACCCGACCTGATATCCGTTAAGTGTACCGTCTAAACCGGCATTTGAACCTCGGAAATAATTCAGGCTTATATCAGGCAGCAAGCTTTGAGAAGCGACTTTCCTCTTGGCATTTACATACGCTTTTCTTGAATCAAAATACTCGATTCCCGGATTAGTCTCTAATAAGCCCTCATTTACAGTAAGTTTTTCCAATTCGATTTTTGCAACATGCATGGGAGACTTGGCCTGAACCAATTTATGCAATTCCAGGGTTGCTTTTTCTATTTCCTGCTCAGACTGGAGGAAATGGGTATGCAACTGTTTTTGTTTTGCACGGGCCGTAATTTTTTCCAAGTAATTTGTCTCTCCTGTTTCAAATCGTCGATTAGCTGCATGGGCAAAGGTCATATAAAAGCTATCTAATCTTTTTAAAACCTGTCGTTGTTCCATATGATATTGTAGCTGATAATATGCTGAATACAAGGCCTCTTGCAAACGTCTTTTTTGAATGTTGAAATTTTTACTTTCTACAAGTTTATCGGCTTGATTCACTTTTTTATCTGCAAAGTACCTCGAAGGAAATAAAAAATCCTGTTCAATACCAAATACCTTTAATGGAATATTATTAGAAGCTATGTTATTTTCATCATAATGATAGTAAAGTTCTGTTTTGTCAAAAGAAAAAGCTTCATTTAATCGAAGTTCTGCTTCTTCTACCTTCATCTTTTGGGCATTTAACCCAGCATTATTTTCAATGGCAACCTCATAGATGTCTTCTAACCTGAGGCCCTTGTCCTGCTGTGCATTCAACTGTATTGAAAGCATTATTAACAGACCACTAATTACAGTTTTTTTCATTTTTCCTTTCGTTGTTTTTAATCTTTCTTCAAACAAATAGTACAATACGGGCAAGACCAATAGAGTCAGCAAGGTTGATGAGACCAACCCTCCGATCACAACTGTCGCCAGGGGCCTCTGAACTTCAGCGCCTGCTCCTGTAGAAATGGCCATCGGTAAAAAACCAAGTGCAGCGGCAAGTGCCGTCAAAATGACGGGCCTTAGTCGCTCTGTAGTTCCCTTGATTATTCTTTCATGAATTCCAAGAGTAGTCGTTTTTTTTAATTCTTTAAAATGCTCTATCAAAACTATTCCGTTAAGAACAGCAATTCCAAAAAGTGCAATAAAGCCAATGCCGGCAGAAATGCTAAAAGGCATGCCTCTCAACCATAAAGACAAAATTCCACCAACAGTGGCAAGAGGTATAGCTGAATAGATCATTAATGACTCGCTTACAGAACCAAATGCAAAAAACAACAGTAGAAAGATGAGTCCCATGGCAATTGGAACTGCAACCTTTAATCTTGATTTGGCTTTTTGAAGATTTTCAAATTGACCACCATACTGTATGGAATAACCTACTGGTAATTCAATTGATGCCTCAATTTTTGCCTGTAGATCTTCAATAACAGATTGCAAATCTCTGTTTCTAACATTGATTGCCACAACGGTTCTTCGTTTGGTATCATCTCTTGATATTTTTGCTGGTCCTTCTGTATACCTGATCGTTGCCAATTCTTTTAAAGGAATTTTATAGCCAAAAGGAGAATCAATATATAATCGGTCAATCTGTTCGATACTGGCTCTGTGCGCTTCATCCAGACGAACCGCCAGATCAAATCTTTTTTCTCCCTCAAAAACAGTTCCGGCAACAGCTCCTGCAAAACTCATTGAGATCAATTCATTTACCGTTTGTATGTCAAGCCCATACCTGGCTATTTTATGACGATTAAAATCGATCTTCACCTGGGGCAAACCTTCTGTTTTTTCTACCGTGATATCTGACGCTCCCTCAACAGACATAGCCAGGTTTTTGATTTCATTCGCTTTTTCTGATAAAATACGCAGGTCATCGCCGAATATTTTGACAGCAATATCTGACCTTACACCTGTGATCAATTCATTAAATCTCATTTCAATAGGTTGGGTGAACTCAATCTCCATATCAGGAAAATCAGCCAGCGCCAGCTTGATCTGATCTGCCAGTTCATCCTTGGCAGAAGCATTAACCCATTCACTTTTAGGTTTTAATTTTATAATGACATCACTTTCCTCCATCGACATTGGGTCTGTTGGTATTTCAGCGGCACCTATTCTGCTTACCACCTGATCAATTTCAACAAACTCATCGAGTAATAATTGTTCCATTTCTGTTGTGATCTCTACCGTTTTTTTTAAGGAAGTACCCGTAGGCAATACAGGTTGTATCACAAAATCTCCTTCGTCAAGGGTTGGTACAAATTCACCTCCCATAGTTGAAAAAAGGCCAAAAGCACTCAGCAGTAGGGCCAATGATACCAGTAGAACGGCCTTTCTATAACGTAGTGCAGCATGAATTACGGGTGCATAAAAAGCCTTGATGCCTTGCATTAGTTTCTGACTAATTCCCATTTTATTACTTTGAGGGCGTAAAAAAATGGCAGACATGACCGGGATATAGGTCAAACCAAAAATCATCGCACCGATTAGTGCAAAACTAAAGGTCAAAGCCATAGGACGGAACATCTTCCCTTCAACACCGCTCAAGGTGAGGATAGGGATAAATACGATTAAGATAATCAGCTGGCCAAAAATGGCCGAATTCATCATTTTAGAGGCCCCCTCGGCACATAGGTCTCTGACCCTTTCTTTCCGCTCGCGGGTATTTAGTTTTAGAAGTGTTTCCCTTCTAGATGTTAGTTTAAAGGCAATAAACTCCACAATAATAACTGATCCGTCAATAATAATTCCAAAATCAATAGCACCCAAGCTCATTAGGTTGGCATCTACATGAAACAAGTTCATCATAGAGATGGCAAATAAAAGGGTCATCGGAATCATCGAGGCAATCACCAGTCCCGATCTGACATTCCCAAGAAATAATACCACAACAAAAACAACAATTAAACATCCTAAAATCAGGTTTTCAGCCACAGTAAAGGAGGTTTTATTGATCAGCTCACTACGTTCAAGAAATGGATTGATATAGACTCCTTCAGGAAGGGTGTCAGCTATATCAGCAACCCTCTTTTTGACATCTTCAATAACCTTCTTTGAATTACCTCCTTTGATCATCATAATCTGACCCAGTACCTTCTCTCCTTCTCCATTTCCCGTAATCGCGCCAAATCGTGTTGCAGCACCAAATCCAACTGTTGCCACATCCCTTATATAAATCGGTAGACCATTTTTATTTTTAACAACAATATTTTTAATATCCTCAAAGTTGGTGACCAGTCCTTCTCCCCTTATAAAATAGGCCTTGTCAAGTTTTTCAATATAGCCACCACCAGCAATTGAATTATTTGTCTGTAAGGCGGTAAACACCTCTCCGGCCGTTATATCCATGGCATGTAGTTTCTCGGTATTAATGGCCACTTCATATTGTTTTAGGTAACCGCCCCAGGTATTCACTTCAATGACCCCAGGTATACCTGTCAACTGTCGCTTTACAATCCAATCCTGGATGGTCTTTAGATCCGTGACTGAATACGTATTTTCGTATCCTGGTTTTACATCTAAAATGTACTGATATATTTCCCCCAACCCTGTGGTGATGGGTCCCATTTCAGGTTGTCCGAAACCTTCAGGTATTTTCTCAGAAGCAGATAGGATCTTTTCAGCAATCAACTGCCTAGGAAGGTAGGTTCCCATAGCATCCTCAAACACAATAGTAACCACAGATAAGCCAAATTTCGAAACCGATCTGATTTCCTCTACTCCAGGCAAATTTGCCATTTCGAGTTCAATAGGATAGGTAATAAACTGTTCTATATCCTGGGTAGAAAGATTTCTGGATGTGGTAATGACCTGTACTTGATTATTGGTCACATCCGGAACTGCACCTATGTGCACCTTTGTCAGAGAATAGAGTCCAAACCCTATCACAAGAAACGTGAATATAAATACGCCCAGCCTGTTTTTCAGACTGAAGTTGATAATTTTAGTAAGCATGATTCAATTATTAGATAAATAAAATGTCTCAAAGAAGGTCATCAAGTCTGATAGAGACTTAATAATCTATTTCAAAACAGTGCTAATCAGTTGAATTATGCTCTTTTTGGTGGTTGGAACACATCCGAATGCTCAAGGAATGTATATGAATTTTGATAGAAAAAATGTGCGGTAGAAGAAAGGTTTTCTGTTGGTAAGACCAGAGATATTTTTTCTATTGACATCACAAAAACATGTCCGGAGTCGAGGCATCTATGATGATTAAACGGCAATTTATGATGCTCTTCAGCATCTTTTGGCTCATTCTTATGACTCGATTTTTCTGTACCGTAATGCTTAGAAATAAAGGAGAGCAAACCATCGCCATATTCCTCCTGATGGAACTCAATATGAGCAATTAAGGCCGAAACTTTAGCCATATCCTCATAATGAAGATTAAAGCTTTGCACCAAAATAAACAAAGCTAATACTATGGAACTACTTTTCGATGTCATAATAAATAGGAAATCACCTTAGATGAAACTCCAGAATATGATTCAAAAGTATGAATATATTTGAAAAAATATGATGACAAAAGTCAACTTAGAAGTTAAAACAAACAGCCAGAAATACTACCTAAAAAGCATACTGATCTTTACACGAAGTTGACGTTTATAATCTTCTTCAAGCCATTTTAAGTAATTCTTGGAACTTTTTAGAATACAGAATGAATATTGCTTTATTCTATATTCTATTTCATCGTTCAATTCTCGCGATAAGATGTGTGCATCAAAAACATCCTCGCTATTTTCAGCACAAATTTTAGCATGCTGAGCTATAGACTTTTCAAGCACTACTTTAGATTTTTGACCTGATTTTACGGCCTCATCATATTCTTTCTTCACATCAAAAGCAAAATCTGTCGATTTTGAGAACATGGCTTTCACGGCATCTGGCATCTCATACTTGAAATTTCTTTCAATCTCATCATCACTGATCAGATTTTCTAAGAAATAGGAAGGATTTTTAAATATCAATTGCCAATCAACATCCTCCGTCCAAAGTCCAAACCTTGAAACGTTGTTACCAAGATCCAATACTGAAAACTCCTTTTTATCATTGATCACACGCGAACCTCTACCGATCATTTGAAAATACAAGGCAAGAGATTTTGTAGCCCTGTTTATAATAATTGATTCGATCGTTGGCTCATCAAAACCAGTTGTCAAAATACCTACTGAAGTAAGTATGGCATCAGGAGTATTCTTGAACCAGCTTAAAACAGCTTTTCGTTCTTCTTTTGTGTTTGTATTGTCAATATAATTGATATTGTATCCTGCTCTCTTAAACACTTCATAAACATGTCTCGATGTGTGAATACCATTGTTGAAAATCAAGGTCTTCTTACCTTTACCAGTAGCCTCATATGCCGCAACCAACTTTGATTGCATTTCACTTTTGGTATATAGTTCTTCAGATGATTTTACCGTATAGTCACCATTCGCACCAATTTTAAGGGTACTTAAGTTTACATTATAACTAAAGGTAGTGGCCTGAGCTAAAAATCCTTTTTCAATCAATGAAGTTATTTTTTCACCAACAATAAGATCCTTGTAAATCTCATGCATAGGTAAATTGATGTTTGAGCTCAAAGGAGTTGCCGTTACTCCTAAAATAAAGCATTTCTCAAAATGTTTAAATAGCTTTCTAAACGAATTATAATGGGCCTCATCGACAATCACAAGTCCTATATCATCTAAATCGGCTTTTTCTTCCTTAATTCTGTTATTCAGTGTTTCGACCATGGCGACAAAACATGAATATTTGTCTTCATTGGTCACCTCTTTTACACTACTGTCAATTACTTTGTTGTTTACACCAAATTCGGTAAGCATATTTGAAGTTTGCTTACTCAACTCAATCCTGTGCGTAAGAATAAGTACCTTATGCCTGTTCTTTTTTATATACCGACGTGCAATCTCAGAGAAGATCACCGTTTTTCCACCCCCAGTCGGCAACTGATAGAGTAAATTATATTCCGTTGGGTTTTCGTTTATTCTTTCAAAAATCTTATCTATAGCACCATGCTGGTAATCATATAGTTTTTTACCAATAATCTTTTCTTCTTTGTCAAGTCTTGTGAGCACCATATATCGTAATAAATAAACCTTGCAAAAATACTCAATTAAGTAGCTTCTAGAGCAATTCTTTTGATTATTTTTTTTTCTCTTTCATTGATTTAGGCTAGTAGTCTGATATCAATCAATTTAGCATTTGAATAGTCACATAAAAAAACCACTCTTAAAAAGAGTGGCTCTGTTTTGATCAAAAAATTTTCTTAAATATTTTCTGCCAGCCAGTCACCAACTTCTGAAGTTCCATAAGATGTAGCTCCTTCTGCCAGGTCTTCTGTTACAATTCCCTCAGCAAGTGATTTATTGACCACTTCCCTTATCGCAGCACCTTCTTCCTGCAGACCAAAGCCTGTTTCAAACATCATGGCTGCAGATAAAACAGTCGCCAATGGATTGGCAATATTTTTCCCAGCTGCCTGAGGATAAGAACCGTGAATAGGCTCGAATAGAGAAACATCCGCACCTACTGAAGCTGAAGGCATAAGTCCCATAGACCCTGAAATCACTGAAGCCTCATCCGTAAGAATATCACCAAACAGATTTTCGGTAATTAAAACGTCATAAGAATTTGGCCATTGTACCAAACGCATGGCTACAGCATCAACAAATTCATATGACACTTCTACCTCAGGATAGTCTTTTTCCATGGCTTGTACAGTTTCTCTCCACAAACGAGAAGTTTCCAATACATTGGCCTTATCAACACAACATAGCTTTTTGCCTCTGCTCATAGCCATTTCAAAGCCTTTTTTGGCTAATCGCTGCACTTCTTCTCTAGAATATACACAGTGATCGAATGCGGTGTTTCCATCATCTTCTCTTCCTTTTTTACCAAAGTAAATACCTCCTGTTAGTTCTCTTAAAAAAACCAAATCAGTACCTTCAATTCTCTCTTTTTTCAAAGGAGATTTATCGATCAAGGAAGGAAATGTAAATGTAGGTCTCACATTGGCGAACAAACCTAGTTCTTTCCTCATTTTCAACAATCCTTGTTCTGGTCGTACCTTGGCCGAAGGATCATTGTCAAACCTTGGATGACCAATAGCTCCAAATAATACTGCATCTGATGAAGCGCAAATATCATGTGTTTCCTGAGGGTAAGGATCCCCAACTGCATCGATGGCAGCTGCACCCGTAAGCGCAGGATGCCAGGTAATTTCGTGATTAAACTTTTTTGCCACAGCATCTGATACTTTTACGGCTTGTTCGATCACTTCAGGACCAATACCGTCACCTGCTAGAAGGGCTATTTTTAATTTCATAAGATTTTATTATTCTAAATTATATTCAACATTTTTTGAGTCGCAATGATCGCCGATACAGTTTGATCAGAATCAAGCCCTCTTGTTTTAAAAATTTTCTCGTTTTGTTTCCAGGTAATTACGGTTTCACAAAGAGCATCTGAATTAGAGCCTGGAGGTATTCGAACTGCATAATCTGTTAAAATGGGTAGTTTCATGCCCTTTCCGGCATATATCTTTGCCAAAGTATTCATAAAGGCATCGAACTGACCATCTCCCTGAGCATTTTCCTGAATTGATTCGCCATCTATTTTAACAGAAACTGTTGTAGAAGGTCTGAGACCTTTTGAGTGAGTCAAAACGTATGATTCAACCAGGACACGTTCTTCAACAGCATTACTATCAAGAACATCAGAAATAATATAAGGCAGGTCTTCTTTGGTAACCACTTCCTTTTTATCTCCTAATTCAATGATTCTTTTTGTCACCTTTGAAATATCCTCATCACTTAAATGTAAACCGAGCTCCTGCAGATTTTTCTGAATATTGGCTTTGCCTGACGTTTTACCCAAGGCATATTGTCTCTTCCTTCCAAATCTTTCAGGCAACAAATCGTTAAAGTAAAGATTGTTTTTATTATCCCCATCTGCATGTATTCCAGCTGTTTGAGTAAACACATTATCACCAAGAACCGGTTTGTTTTCCGGAATTCTAAATCCGGAAAATGTTTCTACCAGTTTACTTACTGTAAAGAGCGAATCTTCTTTTACAGCAATTTCAACCTCCGGTAAAAAATCATTGATCACTGCCACGGCACTTGCCAAAGGAGCATTTCCTGCTCTTTCTCCCATACCATTGACAGTTAAGTGTAATCCATCAGCACCGCCTTTTACCGCTTCCAGCACATTTGCCACGCCCAAATCATAGTCATTGTGTGCATGAAAATCTACATGTAAATGAGGATACCTTTTTTTTACTTTGCCTACAAATTCAAACGATTCTGAGGGGCTTAAAACTCCTAACGTGTCTGGTAATAATAATCTTTTTATAGGTTGGTCTGCTAAGAAATCAAGGAAGTCAAATACATATTCCTGAGAATTTCTCATTCCATTACTCCAATCTTCTAAATATACATTGGTTTCAATGCCTCTTTCCAATCCACTTTGGATACTTTCTGAAATCGCCTTAAAATGCTCTTCAGGCGTCTTTTTCAACTGATGCGTTAAATGGTTCAAAGAGCCTTTGGTCAGCAAATTCTGCACCTTTGCTCCGGTTTCAACCATCCAATCAATTGACAAGCCTCCGTCTACAAATGACAACACTTCTACCTTATCAATAAAACCAGCCTCCCTCGCCCATGCTGTAATATCTTTTACAGCATTGTATTCGCCTTCAGAGACACGGGTAGATGCAATTTCAATTCTATCAACCTTTAATTCCTCGAGCAACAATTTAGCAATCGTTAATTTTTCAGAGGCAGAAAAAGATACGCCATTTGACTGTTCCCCATCCCTGAGGGTCGTATCCATTATTTCAATTTTACGTCTTTGTGACATGAAGCAATTGGTTAAAAAGGTCTTTGATCTGCAAATTGCACGATCTCCTCCTTCATATTTTGTAAATAATCAATGTCATCAAAACCATTGAGCATATTCTCTTTTTTATAGCCATTGATTAGAAAAGACTCTTTAGTTCCTGTGCTTAACAAGCTAACTTCTTGTTTTTCAAGGTCTACTAAAATCTCTGTAGTGGGGTCTTTTTCTATCTCTGCAAATATTTCAGCCAAAAAAGATTCACTTACCTGTACAGGTAATACACCTACATTCAAGCAATTGTTTTTAAAAATATCGGCAAAAAAACTAGATATAACACAACGAAATCCAAAATCGTAAACAGACCAGGCTGCGTGCTCTCTTGATGAACCTGAGCCAAAATTTCTACCTCCAACCAGAATTTTACCACTATAGATTGATTTGTTCAATACAAAGTCTTCCTTCGGACTGCCATCTCCATTGTATCTCCAATCTCTAAACAAGTTATCTCCAAAACCTTTTCTTTCAGTCGCCTTTAAAAATCGTGCCGGAATAATCTGATCAGTATCAACATTCTCAATTGGTAATGGATATGCGCTACTTTTTAAAACTGTAAATTTATCGTAAGCCATTTTTGTTTTCTTTTCTTTTTGAAATAATTATAATAATTCTCTTGGATCAGTCACTTTTCCTGTAACAGCTGCGGCAGCCGCCATCAAGGGACTTGCCAATAAGGTTCTGGATCCTGGTCCCTGCCTTCCTTCAAAATTTCTATTCGAAGTACTAACGGCATATTTGCCAGCAGGTACTTTATCGTCATTCATTGCCAGACAGGCAGAACAACCTGGTTGACGTAATTCAAACCCTGCTTCTTCCAAGATGTCGAGAATACCTTCTTCCTTAATTTGATCCTCAACAATATGTGATCCTGGCACCAGCCATGCAGTAACATGATCCGCTTTTTTTCTACCTTTCACAATAGAGGCAAAAGCTCTGAAATCCTCTATTCTACCATTGGTGCAACTACCGAGAAAAACATAATCAATCTTTTTTTCGATCATGGCTTCACCTTCGCTAAAGCCCATATAATTTAACGACTTATCAAAAGTTGCCTTACCACCACTGATATTTTCAGATAAAGGAATATCTTTCGAAATCCCTATCCCCATCCCCGGGTTTGTACCGAATGTAATCATAGGTTCGATCTCTGAAGCATCGAAGTTAAACTCTTTATCAAATACGGCATCATCGTCCGTTTTCAAGGTTTTCCAATAGGCCATTGCAGCATCCCAATCGGCACCCTTTGGTGCAAATTGTCTACCTTCGATATAATCGTAAGTCGTTTGATCTGGAGCTATCATTCCACCTCTTGCTCCCATTTCTATGCTAAGATTACATACCGTCATCCTGCCTTCCATAGTCATTTGCTCAAAAACATCACCTGAATATTCAACAAAATACCCCGTTGCACCTGATGTTGTCAATTGAGAAATAATGAATAAAGCAACATCTTTTGGTCCCACAGCTTTGCCCAGTGTCCCATTGATATTAATTCTCATCTTTTTAGGCTTTGGCTGCATAATACATTGGGTTGACAATACCATTTCTACCTCAGAAGTTCCAATCCCAAAAGCAATAGCACCAAATGCCCCATGTGTAGATGTATGAGAATCTCCGCAAACAATTGTTGAACCCGGTAAGGTAATACCATGTTCAGGTCCTACAACATGAACAATACCATTGTTTTGATCACCAAGCCCCCAATGACTAATTCCATACTTGCTTGCATTTCTTTCAAGCGTCTCTAATTGGTTGGCAGATAAAGGATCCTTTACAGGTAAATGCTGATCAATAGTTGGTGTATTGTGATCTGCTGTCGCAAAAGTCCTGTTTGGATAAATCACATCAATCCCTCTGTTCTCGAGACCCAGAAATGCAACAGGACTTGTCACCTCATGAATGAAGTGTCGATCGATAAAAAAAACGTCTGGACCATCTTTGATGCTCCTGACGACATGTGCATCCCAAACCTTATCAAATAATGTTTTACTCATCATATTTTAAAATCTATTTTTTTCAATTTATCAAGATAGATGCAAATTTATTTTATTCAATTAATTTTTCCTTTCTTCTCCGCATTTTTTTACAATGTTCAAGGCCTTTAATTCATTTCATCGAAGCGAAAAAAAAATACTGCAAATTAGATAGTTCATCAAGGATTGCGATTAATTAAATATTTAACTGTTTTCATTAGTAATATTACAATTCTAATTCTATATTTTACTTATTATTCATTTCATTATCATGTAGGCCTATTTTCTCTCTGAATTAAATTACAATTTCACTGCTGTAGAAATACGATTTTTAAGAATTAAATTATTGTACTTTTAATCCTGAATTCAAACCATTATATAATTTAGCATATTCGATGAAAAATTTATCCGTAGTCCTGATCGCCTTTTTTTGCCTGAACCTTTTAAATGCACAGTCGAGACCCCCTGAGAATGAAAACAGGTTAAGACAAAGAGCTATTAAAATTCATGAAAATGTGATCACCATAGACACACATAATGATATTGATATAGCTAATTTCATGCCCGATAAAAATTATACGCAAAACCTAGATAATCAGGTAAATCTACCTAAAATGATCGAAGGAGGTCTCGATGTCTCCTGGTTGATCGTTTATACAGGACAGGGGAAGCTAGACAAAAAAGGCTATATCAAGGCCTATGACAATGCCATTTCAAAATTTGATGCCATTCACAGGCTAACAACTGTTTACGCCCCTGACCAGATTGAATTAGCGCTGACCAGTGACGATGTAAAAAGAATTCATAAGCAAGGAAAAAAAGTTGCCATGATTGGCGTCGAGAATGCCTATCCTATTGGTGAGGACCTCAATAGAATTGAAGAGTTTTACAATAAAGGAGCCCGATACATGTCTTTGGCCCATAACGGACATTCTCAATTCAGTGATTCAAATACAGGAGAAAGAGATGGTAAATGGTTGCATCATGGCCTGTCAGAATTAGGGAAATCAGCGATTAAAGAAATGAATCGCCTCGGCATCATGATAGATCTGTCTCATCCCTCAAAAAAGGCCAATATTCAAATGATACAATTGTCAAAAGCTCCGGTCATCGCCTCTCATTCTTCGGCAAGAGAGTTGTGTGATGTGAGTAGAAATTTGGATGACGAAGTCTTGCAAATGATTAAGAATAATGGTGGCGTAGTACAAACCGTTGCCTTGGCCGATTACCTCAACAAAGACAAAGTTGCCAAAAATAATGAAGCGAGTAAACCAATTTATGAGGAGGTGGCCAAAGAACTCAATGTTCCGTATTTGACCATGGATGAGATAAGTGCCTTGCAAGGGAAAGCATTGAATACAGCCTATGCAAACTTTGACAAAATCATGAAAACTGCTGCCAGCAGAAAAACAGAGGTCAATAAGCAGTTTCCTCTTGTAAACGTTTCAGATTTTGTAGATCATATCGATTATATGGTTCAATTAATTGGCATTGACCATGTTGGCATTAGTTCTGATTTTGATGGCGGAGGTGGCATTGAAGGCTGGAATGATGCAAGTGAAACTCTAAATGTTACTTATGAACTTGTTAGACGGGGCTACACAGAAAATCAAATTGCCAAACTTTGGGGCTTGAACTTGCTACGGGTCTTAGATGAAGTTCAGGCAGTCGCAAAAAAAATGTAGCGAATACGAAATCAAATATCGTATACAACTAACGTTTAGGGATTTAAAAAAAAAATTGTATCTTGTAGGGAACTAATCCCCTATGCTATGTACAAAACTACTTTTCAAAAATTTACGCTTACTGCTTATCGATCTTTCCAAAAAATGCTGTCTTCAAATAGTGTTTTTTCAAAACTGAGTTTAACGTTATTAGTTTTGGTTTTATCCGCTGGAGCTGTGCCAAATTGGTCTTATCAAAACAAATCTCTTAAAAACTGGAAATGGGAAATCATCAAAGAGAATCAAGAGATTGCTCCCCCGATTCCCGGTGTGCCACCAGATGAAAGTCATTGGTCTCAAAGGGCTGGCCTCCAAGCCTTAAATCATAAAGGAAAGTTCTATATTTTTGGCGGAAGAACACCAATTGCCATTCCTGGCGTACCCATACCAGGATTAAGTATCATCCATGGAGATGTCTGGAGCAGTTCTGACAAAGGTGCTAACTGGCAAAAAATTCTGGCTTCAAATCCTACCATTCCTGGTGTTGTTCCAGACCCGAATGCAACTGCTCATTGGGCCAATCGATCATATTTCCAAGTGGTTAAAAAAGGTAGCTATATGTATGTAATTGGTGGTCAGGATTTTAATATTATTGATAACCCAGATTATAATCCTGATAACCCTGCAGGTCCATGCGGGCCATTTGTGCCTCCCCAATTCTGTACAGCGCAAATTCCCTTCTCGCAGTTTTTTAATGATGTATGGAGATCAAGAGATGGTGTTCATTGGCGAAAAATGATCGCTAATCAAGCCATTGATCCAGAGGATCCAAATCCAAGACATTGGGCTGGAAGAGCCGGACTTAGTGCGGTTTCTTTTAAAGGTTATTTATATGTCATGGGAGGATCTGTTAACGATGATAGCTCTATTGTTGGCGGAGCACCTGACCGTATATATTTTAACGATGTCTGGAGATCAAGAGATGGGCGTCGTTGGGAAAAAGTTGGAAATGCTCCCTGGGAACCAAGAGCGGGAGGAATTGCCGTTGTTAAAGGTGGCTATATGTATATGATTGGTGGCGAGGAAGGTTTTACTTGCCCCGATGAAACGCCAGATGGTCCTCCTGACTTCCCTGGTACATTTCCAGATAGTCCGGGAACGTTTCCTGGGTCTTCAGCAGGACCGCCTGAGGTCTCAGAAGCTCCATGTCCCCCCTATTTTAATGATGTATGGAGAACCAAAGATGGTATACACTGGAAGCGTATGATTGATAATATAGATATTGACCCTACAGATCCAGATCCAGTTCATTGGGCAAAACGACCAGGGCACCAGGTCGTCGTTGCTCAAAATCAATTGGTTTTATTCGGAGGTTTTGGCCTGGGTGACGATAATGGTGTAACTCCCTCTAACCCTTCTGATGTTTGGGTAAGTTACAATGGCGCCAAATGGGAAAAAGTAAGTGATGCTCCCTGGAATGCACAGGGGTCTAAGGATATCAAATATGATTTTGATGCCGTTGTTGAAAAAGGATATGGCAAATTTTCAGATGCTATATACACCTTTGGCGGAGATAGAGAAACTTTCGATTTTACAGATCCCAATAATTATAAGAACGTAGATAATGATGTTTGGAAATTTAGTTTGCCGAAGCAAAAAGAAGAAGAGGAAGTTGAAGAATTAACCCTTGCCTTATTCCAGAATTATCCAAACCCATTTTCGGGATCAACCACAATTAAATACACGACACCAACGAAGGCCTATGTCGCTGTTAAGATATTTGACAAATATGGTCGTTTTGTAACAAGTTTGGTGGGCAAAACGCAAGATTCAGGAACCTACGAAACCGTATGGAATGGAAAAAACTATAAAGGAAAAAACATGCGAAAAGGATATTATTATGTGATGCTTTATAGTGATCGGAGTATAAAAACCATTAAAATGTATAAAAAATAATAGCTAATATTTGAATAAAAAGCTTGTTAATCTTCATCATTGACAAGCTTTTTTTATTTCATGTCATTTATTTGTTCTGCCTGCATTTACAGAAACTTCTTCCAGTTTTTATCAGCCTTTACCAAGAGGTCCTCAGGACCTTCATCTAACCAGTCTTCGTAAGTATTATCAAAATAAGCATTGTAAAAAAGATACAATTTACCGTTTCTGACTTCAAAGGTTTTTGGGTTAATTTTCACTTTATCACCTTTGGTTGCCATCGCATAGGCACACCAACCCCCATATTGAGGAAGGTAGTTTTCAGGCTCACGTTTAAACGCATTTAAATGATCCGAAGAAGAAAACCTGTATTGAACGCCCTTGTACTCGGCAACATACCTGTTTGAACCTTTGACGGCCTTTCCGCTAAAGTATGCCACAACATCATAGGCTCCTGCCCCATAATTATTCTGTACATTATAAATGTTATTCTGAGCAATTAAACCTTGAAATACCAGTAAAAACACAACTATAAATCTCATCAAAATTTTATTTCTTGAGTCAGACGTACAGCATACTAAGACCTTGCAGATTATTTTTAATATTCTGGGGTAATCATGATATGTGCATTGTATCTGCCAGGGAACATCAACCATGGGTGACTCGATTCATTAGGAGCTAATGACAAGCCTGTATCTTCTTGTGTGGCATAAGGTATATAGACTACATATCGGTATTTACCATTTTCGTTAATTCCTGTTTCTTCATTAAAATAGGCACCCTCACCATAATAAATATGTAGCGTTGCAGGAGCCTTTGGTAAAGCCATTTTTCCGGAAGCCGCTTCTTTTTCTCTTATTTCTTCTCTCTCTTCTCTCGATTTTCCTTCGGCATTTAATTCTCGGCCTCTTGCCATCATAGGTTCTAAACTTTTATGATAGCAAACTACCTGAAAACCATCCTTTTTAGGATTATCTGCAATACAAATAAACTCGTTACTACCTTCTCTTAACATCATGAATTCTCCTGAGTTACTGTATCCATACACCATAGCTTCTTCTCTTTTTTCTTTCGGTGCAGCCAGAATTGCCGAAGCAATTTGTTGATCGGCACTTAATTCCTGATTTTCGGGAGGATAAAAGGTGGAAGTTTCTTCAATTACTTCCTTCTCGGTTTTTAAGATGGAATTCTTTTTATAGGAAGGTTTGGCACAACTGCTTAAAACAATCGAAATGACAAGAAAAAATGCAAAAAATCTCATAAATATATGGCTAAGTTAATGAAGCTAATATACTTGTTTTTAGGTTCTTCTACAAAATTATCCACAAATGAATCATATAAAAAAAAGACCTGTGTATGATTCACACAATATTTATTTCTAAGATGCGTTTATAGAGTATTAAGTTCTTAACTTTAATGAAATTGAAAAATTAGCCGGATATCATCAGGTATAATTTTCGAAAAAAGTCATAGCGAGAAAAAAAAACAGCCTTGAGGGGGGCTTATGATCAAAAAAACATGTAGGACTATATGTTCAACTATTGAAACTTGCTATGACTTTTTTTATTTGAACAAACCCGCTGCCTTCAACGGTAAATTTCTATGCCTTTTTCCAGTCGCATCATAAATTGCATTGATAATTGCAGGAGCAATCACCGGAACGCCAGGCTCTCCTACTCCTGTTGGTGGCTCATCACTTTTTACAATCTCAACATGAACATCAGGTGTCTCATGAATTCGCAACATCCTGTAATCGTGAAAATTACTTTGCTTAACGGCTCCGTCTTCAACGCTGATATCTCCATAATAGGCCAAAGACATTCCAAAAATAGCAGCTCCTTCCATTTGAGCTTTTACGGTATTCGTATTGACCACAGTACCACAATCAACAGCTGAAGAGATCTTAATGACTTTTAAGGTGTTATCAATTACAGATACTTCTACGACAGAAGCTACATAGCTATAGAAGCTATAATGTATGGCAAGTCCCATACCATGTCCTTCAGGCAATTCTTTTCCCCAACCTGCATTTTTAGAAGCCAGTTTTAGAACATTTTTAAGTTTAGACGTATGGAGGCTATGGATCCCGTCAGATCGGTACGCCCTGTCAGAGCCTATCAGATTCAATCTAAACGCCAGAGGATCTTTCCCTGCAGCAACTGCAAGCTCATCTGCAAATACATTGATAGAAAAACCGTGAATAATATTGTAAACAGATCGTAACCACCCAATTCTAAGATGCGCCTTTGCTTCTCCGTTTTCAAATCTACTGTTTTCTATTTCATAGGGCATGTTGGTCATCCCCTGCTGAAATTCAAACCCTGCTCCATGAGTAACACCAGGCATAAATGTAGAGGTGATCGATGGATAGGCAGTTCTGTGTAACCAGCCAGTAACCAAACCATCTTTAAATGAAGCTTTCAAATATTGGGCGCTATTGGCATGATAATAACTATGTTGGATATCATCTTCTCTTGTCCAAACCACCTGTACCGGCTTTTGCATAAGTTTAGCCAATGCTACTGCCTCCAACACAAAATCAGGTTTGGATTTTCTTCCAAATCCTCCACCTAAAAAAGTGACATGGATGGTGACATTTTCCAAGTCTATATCCAAAAAGTCACTCACTTCCTGTCTTGTTGTCTGGGGAGCCTGAACAGGTGCCCATACCTCGCATGAATTCTTCGAAGCGATGGCCGTGGCATTAGGCGTTTCCATAGGAGCATGTACTAAATGGGGTAATTGATAGGTCGCTTCTATAATCTTATCAGCCTGCTTAAATGCCTTTGATAGATTGCCTTCCTTTTTTATCACTTTTGCCTTCTTCTCAACGTTAGAAGTGATCTCATTCATAAAGTTATCTGATGAATAATGTTCATTAGCTCCATTTTCCCACTGTAGTTTCAAGGCCTTTTTACCTTCGATGGCGGCCCAGGTATTTTGTCCAATTACAGCAACTCCTCCTAAAGCTCCAAAAGGTTTTTCAATTCTATCCAACTCCACTACCCTTTCAACACCTGGTACTTTCAAGCTCTCAACATCATCATAGGTATTAACCTTTCCAAAAGTCACCGGACTTCGTGCAATACAGGCATATACCATACCCTCAACTTTAATATCCATTCCATATTTCGATATTCCTTTTACAAAATCATCGGCGTCCACACTACTTAAATCCTTCCCTATATATACAAATTCATCGCTAGATTTGAGCTCTGGGTTTTCCGGAATTTTCACAGTTGAGGCAGCAGCTACCAAATCTCCATAGAACAGTTTATCATTTGAATTTTTTCTTAGCACATAATGATTTTCAGTGATACATTCGGCTTCCGAGACCCCCCATTTCTCGGCAGCCGCAGCAACTAACATCGTCCGGGCCATAGCTCCCATTTTTCTCATGGGCTCATAAATCGTTCTTATACTACGAGAACCATCCGTGTTTTGATTTCCATAAGCATCATCTCCAGGAGCTTGTTTCACCGTAACTTTTGACCAATCCGCATCCATTTCATCAGCGATAACTGAAGTAAGAGAGGTTCTAACACCCTGCCCCATTTCACTTCTTGAAGCCGTCAACAGCAGATCTCCATTAGCCTTTAATTCGACAAATAAATTCGGAGTAAATTGATCTGCATTAGCAGCAGGTATCTGTTCAGTGCTCGAATTCATATCACAGGCTAAAAAAAGGCCTCCACTAAACAAGCTGACATTTTTAATAAAATACCTCCGTGATTGTTTCGATGTAAAATTCATATACTTTCAGATTTTGAAGATTCTTCACCTCTTGCAGCGGCCAGGTGTATGGCCTTTCTTATCCTAACATAGGTCCCGCAACGGCAAATATTGCCACTCATAGCAGCATCAATATCTTTATCAGTCGGCGCTGGATTTGTGTTCAATAAGGCCAGGGTACTTACGACTTGACCGGGCTGACAAAATCCACATTGAGGCACATTTAAATCTTCCCAGGCTTTTTGAATATGTTTATTTTCATTTTCAACCCCTTCAACTGTGATCAGCTTTCCATCTTTTACCTGAGAAACTGGAGTCACACATGAACGAATAGGATTACCGTTCAATAGAACAGTACACGAACCACATACACCTAAACCACAACCAAACTTAGCCCCAGTTAAACCAATAAAATCCCTCAAAACCCAAAGAATCGGCATCTCAGAAGGAACATCTACTTCGTGTTGTTTCCCATTAATTATAAGATGTATCATAGTTTGTTCTTTACATTAGCATGTTTGTAAAGTTAGTATTTTTCATTAAATTTACAGATTCACGCCTAAACCCTTTAATCAAAATCCTTTAAGTTTATTTACATGAAAAAACACTTACTTACTTTTGTTTTTATACTATCCATTTCTTTTGCGGCATTCGCACAGTCGAATCAAGATGAAGTGCAATTAATGCAATCTCTATATGGCATGGAGAAAAGAGATATCGTTGGAGAATTTATCGAACTTAACGCATCACAGGAAAAAGATTTCTGGGAATTATATGACGAATACGAATCGAAACGTCAGGAATTAGGAAAAGAACGGTATAAATTACTGTTGAGCTATGTAAATGATTACGGTGAGGTCAAACCTCAGGATGCTGATAATTTTATGAAACAGGCAATACCTTTAAGGATCAAATCAGACAAATTGGTTGACAATTATTACAAAAAAATGAAAACCAGGACAGATCCTGTAGTAGCCATGCAATTTTACCAAATAGAGAATTACTTGTCAGAAGCCATACGAATGGAGTTACTGGAAGAATTATACACAACCAAAAAACAATAACTTAAAACACAAACAATGAAAAAACTTACCTTACTAATTGCTGCTTTATTTGTATTCACTTTTTCTTTTGCCCAGGAAACAGCCACGACTGAAGAAATTAAAATGATGCAAGAATTATTCGGATCAGAAAAGAAAGCCATTATCGAAGGCAATGTGGACTTATCGGGTGTTGATGCCGACGCCTTCTGGAAACTATATTCCGAGTATGAAAAACAACGCCAGGACATAGGTCAGGCCAAACTGGAACTATTACAGAAATACACAACCAAAAAAGGAGCTTTAACCAATCAACAAGCCTCTGATTTGTTGGCTGAAGCGGTTCCCATTAGAAATGCAGAAGATAAATTGATTCTGACCTTTACCAAACGAATTGGAAAAGCCACAAGCGCCTTAGTGTCAGTTCAGTTCTACCAAATTGAGCACTATATTTCAGATGGAATTCGCTTTTCTATCTTAAATAATATTGATTTCATTCAAGATAAAAAGTAAAAAAATACAATAAATGACTATGAAAAAATTTCTTTTTATTATCGGAATAGCGGTACTATTCTCTATCGAGGCTCATGCTCAAAAAGTTGAGATCACACCACAATATGGATACCAGGTAGGATCCAAATACAATTACTATGGTGGGTATTTGAAGTTTCACGGCTCAGACCAATATGGTTTGACCTTTGGTGTCAATGCCTCAGACGATATTACAGTGGAATTCATGTGGGCGCAACAAAACTCCAGAGTAAGTATTAAAGATGTGGTTTATTATCCGATAGAAGAAGAAGTTACAGACATGCAGGCGAATCATTATCAAATTGGCGCAATTCATATGTTTGGTTATAGCGATGCAAGACCTTTTGCCGGGCTTTCAGCCGGTTGGTCTACCTGGAGTCCTGAGGATAGCTTATTTGATTCTCATACAACTTTTACCTTGGGACTTACCGGAGGTATGAAATACTTTTTCACCGACAGAATCGGACTTAGATTACAAGGTCAGTTATTGATGCCTGTAAACTGGGGTGGTTTTTATGTAGGTGGTGGAGGCGGTGGCGTTACCGTTGGAGGTAGCGTACTTCAGCTCAATTTCAGTGCTGGATTGATCATTGGTCTAGGAAACTAACTTTATGATTTAAATTTTAAAAAGTTCCCTGTGAGGATTTCACACGGAACTTTTTTTTATCTTTACATATATAACTAAAAACCCCCATTTTTTATGAAAAAAACAAGACTAATCACATTATTTTCAATGTGTATGATGATGGTTGCATCTGTTTATGCACAAAAGAAACCCAATATCCTGGTAATCTGGGGTGATGATATCGGACAATCGAATATCAGTGCCTATACCTTTGGAGTAATGGGGTATCAGACGCCTAATATAGACAGACTTGCAAAAGAAGGTCTTATGTTTACAGACTATTATTCAGAACAGAGCTGTACTGCCGGAAGATCATCTTTTATAACAGGTCAAAGTGTGTTTCGAACCGGACTAAGTAAGGTAGGTTTGCCAGGTGCCAAAGAAGGAATCAGTGAAAAGGATCCGACAATTGCTGTTCTATTAAAGGAACAAGGCTATGCAACGGGTCAATTTGGCAAGAATCATCTTGGTGATAGAGATGAACATTTGCCTACAAATCATGGATTTGATGAATTCTTTGGAAACCTTTATCATTTAAATGCCGAAGAAGAACCTGAACTACCTGATTATCCTGATCCGGAAAAATACCCTAATTTCAGAAAGAATTTTGGACCACGAGGTGTTATTCATTCTTATGCTGATGGCAAAATTGAAGATACCGGTCCATTGACTAAAAAAAGAATGGAAACTGTTGACGATGAAACTGTAGCGGCCGCGGAAAAATTTATCAGAAATGCAGTAAAATCAGGGAAACCATTTTTTGTTTGGTGGAATGGAACAAGAATGCATTTTAGAACCCATGTCAAGGAGGAATTAAGAGGAATTTCAGGACAGGATGAGTATGGCGATGGAATGGTTGAACACGATATGCATGTTGGTAAATTACTAGACCTGCTAGATGAATTGGGAGTGGCTGATAATACTATCGTTCAGTATGGAACCGATAATGGCCCTCATAAAAACTCCTGGCCTGATGCTGCTTCTAATCCGTTCAGAGGTGAGAAAAACACCAATTGGGAAGGTGGCTGGAGAACGCCATCATTGATAAGATGGCCTGGGAATATCAAGGCCGGGTCTATTTCTAATGAGATCATGTCAGGAATGGATTGGCTACCGACCTTTCTTGCCGCTGCCGGTAATGATAATATAAAAGAAACATTACTTAACGGAACAACTATTAATGGCAGATCCTATAAAGTGCACTTAGATGGTTATAATTTTCTACCACACCTAACGGGTCAAACCGAAGAAGGTCCCAGACATGAATTATTTTATTTTTCAGACGATGGTGACCTGACAGCGCTTAGATACGATGATTGGAAATTTATATTTATGGAACAGAGAATGGCCGGAACTCTTGGAGTTTGGGCGAATCCATTTACACCATTGAGAGTTCCTCTGATTTTTAATTTAAGAAGGGATCCTTATGAGGTAGCAACCATTACTTCTAATACGTATTATGATTGGTTATTAGATCATGTATTTTTATTAGTTCCTTCTCAAAAAATTGTAGGAGATTTTCTTGAAACTTTTAAAGACTATCCTCCTCGAATGAAGGCGGCAAGTTTTAGTCTTGAAAAGGTAATGGATGAGTTGTCCACTCCTGGAAATAATTAACCTTAACACATGAACAGGCAGTTTTACTGTCTGTTTTTTTTATGAAAACATTAAAAACATTCTTGCTAACTCTATTCTCCATTTTTCTGGTATTGATGTCGTCCTGTACCCCAAAGCATGATCAGCCACCCACTGTTGAAAATAACCTGTCAGAAATTAAAGATCCCTTGCCTTCGTGGAATAATGTTACATCAAAAAGAAATATTATCAGCTATGTCCAAGAAGTTACTGACGTGAATAGCAAGTATTTTATTCCGGTTAAGGATAGGATCGCCACCTTTGACAATGATGGTAATTTATGGAGTGAACAGCCTTTATATTTTCAATTATTCTTCGCTATGGACCGTGTAAAAGAAATGGCTGCTGAGCATCCCGAGTGGAAAAACAAGCAACCGTTTAAAGCCGTTTTAGAAAATGATATGGCTGAACTCGCCAAACAAGGAGAACATGGGCTGATTCAATTGGTCATGGCAACACATGCTGGTAAAACAACTGTAGAGTTCGATACTGATGTTAAACAGTGGATTCAGACTGCAAAACATCCTCAGAAGAATGTTACCTATGATAAGTTGGTATACCAACCCATGCTGGAATTATTACAATACCTCAGAGATAATGATTTTAAGACCTATGTCGTTTCTGGCGGAGGTGTTGATTTTATGAGGGCCTTTGTTACCGATATTTATGGCATCCCTGAAGAACAAATTATTGGCAGTCGCATTAAAACTTCTTTTGACTACAATGACGGTTCGCCAGTCATTCGTCGACTACCCGAACTTGACTTTATAGATGATAAAGAAGGGAAACCGATCAATATTCAAAAAATCATTGGTAAAAAACCTGTGTTCTCGTCCGGAAATTCAGATGGTGACCTTCAAATGATGCAATGGACTGCCTCAAATAAGTACAAAAGTTTTATGCTTTACGTTCACCATACTGATTCAATCAGGGAATGGGCTTATGACAGAGAATCACATATTGGAAAACTTGATAAAGGTCTGGATCAATCATTAAGGGACGGTTGGACTGTGATAGACATGAAAAATGACTGGAAGCTAATTTACCCCTTCGAAAAATAAACTACTTAACAATGCCTGCCGTAACACTGTAGGCATTGTTTTTCTCACAATGAACAACCAAGATTTCTTTCTTTTAACAGAATAAATCTAACTCGAAACTTTTACCCTTCGAAACCTGCTGCTTTGTGTTTTCCATCGCAAAAAGGCTTGTTTTCAGATGCACCGCATCTGCAAAATGCGGTCATTTTATCCATAGTTACCACACTTCCATCATGAGATTTTAACTCAATAGTTCCTTTTACCAATAAGGGACCGTTTTTCATTAATTCACACTCCGTTTTCATACTATTATCTGATTTTATGTTTTCTTCTTCATAACTCAATGCGCCTGAAGGACACATATCAATTTGTTTTTTAAGTGACTCAACCGAAGCATTCTCCTGGCGAATCCATGGTTTTGCTTTAGGGTCATACACCTCCGGTAGTTCCTTTACACAAATAGCTGCATGAATGCATTTTTTTGGCTGCCAAACAATAGCAAAATCATTCTTTCTATACTTTTTAACTATTTTTTTATCGGCCATGCTAATCTCTTTAATTAGGTGTTATTTACTCAAAAGTAATCTCTCAAATATAATCAATTCTCATCAAAAAAAATCTTCAATTAAAAATGTAAAACATCAGGCATTACCCAAAGAGCAAAAAACTTTCTGATTTGAATCTGTAGAAAAGCTTAAAAACTGCTATTTTTGATTTCATAAAACGGCAACAGTTTTGATTTGATTTTCGATCTATCCTATTGATATGCACAACCATGTCATAGTCAAGCTACTGTTAACATTTGTATTTTTATGATAAAAAGACTTTTCTTTTTATGTTTAATGGCGATAAGTGTCAAAGCAATTTCTCAGGAAAGCCAGCCTGAAGATGCTACGGTGAACAGTCAATTCTGGACCGATTTTAATGGAAAATACCTGTTGGATGAAAAAAAATTCATCACGGGTTTTGTTGGCTACCGAACCATTTCCCCCCATCTTTTTGACAAAATTATGGTGGTTCCCACCTTGAACTTCATGCATACCAAAAGTCCTAAGTTTATCAAGTCTGAAAAACCTCTAATTTCATCGTTTCAACTCGGTGCCGGGCTCTATTATACAAACAATAATTACGAACCTGATAATTTCGAGTTTAGAATGATGCAGGGATTTAAGTTTTTTCTTCCCTCTATTGACCTGATCCCTTTAAGAACCTATATCCGTCTTGAAGAAAGGTTTCAAAAAGATTTTGATGGATCCTATTGGAGTTTTTCTGGAAGGTTGCGTTTCAAGGTGTCAACAGTTATTGAATGGAAAAAAAGACTCTTATCGTTTAACCAGGGAATGTATATCCCAATGAGTGTCGAATTTTTTTATAATTTAAAAGAAGCAGATCGATACAATGATGTTATACGTATCTCTCCCGGTTTGGGATATAAGTTTTCCGATGAATGGAAGGCGGAGTTCTATGTATCCTATCATCTCAGTAATAATACCTCTGAAGATAATGATTCCACCAATGATTTCGTATTTAGGTTAAGAATCTACAAATCATCCTTAAGAAAGAAAGAATACAAAATCAACAGCAAGGAAGAAGATCTTAAAGAATTAATTGAATAGAAAAAACTGCAGCCATCTTAACTTTTTAAGCGGGATTCTGAGCCTGTAATTCTTGCATAATTCGATTGGATTCCTGAATAGCTCCGGTTTCTTTCAGTATTAAGGCTTTCAAGTATTTAATCTCCTGGTTTTGTGGCTCAATTGCGATCGCTTTATTAATGGTTGTTAAGGCATTCGAAAAAGCCTTGGTTTGATAGTAATAAGTGGCCAGATTATACATTGACCTACTATCCTTAGGATCTAATTCAATGGCCATCTTCAGGTCTTGTTCGGCCAATTCATTATTTCCTAATTCAAAATTCAGTAAGGCGCGCAGATAATAAGGCCTGCTTGCATTTGGCTCTTTATCCATCCATATATTAAGTGTTTCAAGTGCCTTATCTCCCTGTTTAGAAATGCTATATGCTGTGGCCAGGTTTGTATAAACCGGGTATAACAAACTGTCCATTTTTAGAGCCATTTCATAATGTTTAATGGCGCGATTCACATCATTGGTTTGCATAAAATAATCTCCTAACTGCAAACGACCTGTTGAAAAATCTGCATTGCCATATAACATTTCTTCGAGCTCTGCTTTTGCCTTTGATAAACTCAATTTATCAGCTTCACTCCAGTTTCCTCCATCAAAACCAATCAATAATTGCGCACTACCAATGCGAACCAATCTGGTTTTATCAGTAAGGTGTTTTTGCGCAACCGATAACCTGTCCTGGGTGTTCATATTTCTGAACTGCATTAATGCATTATACCTTACAATGGCACTTGGATCGTTCAAGGCCGCTAATAGGGCTTTTATATCTTCTTTACCGTCAAATCTTAAATTACTTAATACGGTAGACCTTGCTATGGAAGGATAGTTCAAATCATTGATGAATTTATTGAGTGATTGTCGGTCAGAAGCATTTAAATCGCTGTCATTACTCATTAATAAATAATCAGAAAAATGAGGCCTTCTTTCTTTGCCATACCACTCAACAACCTGCTGGGCAGCCCATTCTTCCGATTTATCTTTATGACATTCATTACAGGCATTTGGTGTTCCGTAATCAACACTTTGATCTGGCCTAGGAATTCTAAAGCTATGGTCCCTTCTAAAATCATTACCCATATAATACCTCCCTGTCATATGACAGTTGATACATTGACTGGCCTCAGTATTTTCTTTGTGAAAATGATGTTCAGGCACGTCGTAATTAGCCGGCACATGACATTGAAGACAGAGTTTATTCCCAGTCATTTTTAATTCATTACTATGCACGTTATGACAGTCTCCACACTTGATTCCTTGGGCATGCATTTTACTTTGAAGAAAGGATCCGTATACATAATCTTCTTCCAATATTTGACCGTCAAGGTGATAAAAATCTGAAGATATATTTTGAACCATGTATTGATCTTCAAAATTTAAATTTGGAATCATGTTCTTGGTAAGTTTGACCCTTCTCGCATGGCAGGGCGCGCACATATTCATTTGTGAGGTCTGATCATTTCCTAAAATGGTATACATAGGGCCTTCCTTAGCTCCTGAATTGGCCCAGTCAACATGCTTCGCTCCAGGACCATGACAGCTTTCACAACTCACATTGATAGAAGAATAACTGGTATGAAAAGAATCTCTTTCGACTAAATAGTTTTTCTTCAGGTTGGTTGAATGACATTCAGCGCACATGGTATTCCAGTTCTGAGCTCCCCTGCTCCAATGTAACCAATCAGTTATGGTGATTTCATCTCCTGCATATTGGTGAAACCATTTGTCTTTTATAGTATCCCAGGTCACTCTCAATACTTGTTTTTTACCCTGAGGAAAATCAACAATATATTGTTGCAATGGTGTAAGTCCAAAAACATAAGCTACTTTATATTCATTCTCGGATCCATCCAATTCAATGGTCCTGACATAATAATTAGCATCTTTTCTTGAAAAGAAATAAGACACTCCATCGATTTTTGCTTCTGCATTATTAAAATCTCCTAGCACCGTGCTGTCCGTAACCAATTGCATGGCCTTGTCATGATGAGAACCTTTCCAGCTTTCAGTCGCTTCCTCATGACAGGAGGTGCAACTCTGATCTCCTAAATATCCGTCACCTTCTATAGTCTGCCCAATTGATAATTCTCGATAGGCATCCCTTTTTTCATCTTTCTGACAGCCTGTCAATATCAAAATAGAAACTATTAAAAAAGTAAAAATTATTTTCATGAGATTTGATCTAAAATGCTAAAATAGGTGATTTAAAAAAAAAGACCTAAGGAAAACCTTAGGTCTTTTTTATGCTATAAATTAGGCAGTTTAGAATATGTGCAAAGGAGAAATAATACCGATCATAAACCTGCTGGTACTATAATCTTGTAAGCCCACTCTGGATTCTGCATAACTTGAATAATCGTAACTTCTGCCAACATAGGTCAGGAAAAATTTAAGATTGACGTCCTGCCATGGATAAAATTCTAAAGAAGGAACAATTCCATAGCCTTTGCGCCAGTCATCTGTGGTCTTTTCAGGATCTATGTCAGAAAGCCATTTGGCGGTATCTATAAAACCTGAAAAACTAAAGCCCCATTTTTCGGCAAAACGATAATCGATTCTGGTCCAATGACTATAATACAAGGTGTTTTGAAGCGCATATGGGTACAGATCATCTGGTACATCGCGACTTATAATTCCTGTTCTGTCCAAATCTTCTTTACTCCATTTAAAATCGTAAGCGATCTTCCATTTGTCCAAGGTTACTAAGTTACCTAAGGCAATATAGTTTTTGAACGTATCTGTGGCCTCATTAAATAAAGAATAGGACCACAGGGTGGTGAATTTTCCATCCCAGAAATTCCCGCGCCAATTAACAACTGCTGCCAGCGGGATATCCGAGCCTTCTAAGCCAGGTAGTCCCTGATAGAGTTCTTCAAAAGTTTGCGTTCTTGAATTCAAAATCTGAAACGAAAAACCATTTCGCTCCGTTGCCTGCCAGTAAATACCTGCTCCAGTTAAAAAGTTGTCAGCCATTTCAATGATATCAGAATATTCAAATATATCAATTGGATTCATATCAAACTCTATACCACCCCAGTCGGCATACGTTTTACCCAATGTCAAATTCACCTTATCAGACAAGGTAAAGGTCAGATAGGCAAAATCAACACCCTTGATAATTTTATCAATGGATTGTGGTTCAAAACTACTGGTATATCGATGTCTGAACCTAAAGTATATTTTTTCATGCACATAGCCTTTGATCTCAAGTCTGAATTGCTCTACTCTGAATTTACTTTCTACGTGATCTCCTTCATAAAAATCGCTTCTAAAGGCGATTTGAGTATTGGCAATCATGTCAACATTCTTTAAAAGCGATTGTTTGCTTGTCGGAATCAATGTCCGATAAGTAGATGTCGTATCAGATTGCCTGTTCTGAGCATTGAGAGGGCCTAACACCAACAATGTCAACAACAAACATCCTAAAGTTCTTACGATTTTCATGATAATTAGTTTAGATTAATAAGTATAAAATAATTTTTGAATCTCTTCCAGACTTCTCTCTTTTTGAAGGGCCAGCATCAAAAGCACCCTTGATTTTTGTGCATTCAACTCATCTGAAGCAATGGTTTTGTTTTCATCGTCATTTACTTCTGCATTTCGTAACACATAGCCTGTTGGTACTCTCGTACTTCTTACGACAACAATTCCATCATTGGCAGCTTTCTTACAGGCCTCCAGAGTAGCTGCATTCATATTTCCATTCCCAACACCTGCTATGACAATTCCTTTCGCCCCTGCTTTAATTGACATATCAACCAAATCCGAAGGACTATCTACTCCGGCGTAGATGATATCGACTCTTGGTAAACTTGTCACGCCATCAACACTAAACTCACTGTCTTTTCCATGGATCCCGTGTGGCTTACTGTAAAATTCATGTCTACCGTAAATGACGGCTCCCGTTAATCCATGCATAGGTGACATAAAAGTTTGAACAGAAGTTGTATTGGTTTTTGTCACTCCATGTGCCGAATGAATTTGATCGTTCATTACGACTAACACACCATATCCTTTGGCTTTCGTATCAGCTGCAATTGCCACAGCATTGTACAGATTCAATGGCCCTTCAGCACTAACCGCCGTGGAAGGTCTCATTGAACCAGTGGTTACCACAGGCTTATCGCTTTTAACAACAAGATTTAAGAAAAATGCTGTTTCTTCCTGTGTATCTGTACCATGTGTAATCACAATACCATCCACATCATCTGATGCCAATAATTCATTGATCCGATGGGCTAGATTCAACCATATTTCAACACTCATGTCTTGAGAGCCAACGTTAGAAATTTGCTCTCCTGTAACATTGGCCAAGTCTTTGATGCCGGGTACTGCAGCAATCATTGTTTCTATTCCTACCTGACCTGAGGTATAACCAGCCTGGGTACCTGATTCGGCAGAACCTGCAATCGTACCACCAGTTGCTAAGATGACAACGTTTGGTAGCTCTTTATTCTGCCCATATACTTGACTAGTAAAGGTCACTATCAACATCAATAGAAACAGTTTGTTAAAAAATGAATGATTTTTCATAATGTATTATTTTAAGGTTATGTTATTTGTTTTCGTATTTCGATTTATCCAAACCGGTCATATTTTCTGGCGAAAGGAGATCATCAATCTGCTCTTCTGTGAGCAGTTTTTTTTCTCTGACCAATTCTAAAATTCCTTTTCCGGTTTCTTTTGATTCTTTCGCCAACTCATCGCCCATATGATGCCCCAGTACAGGATTCAAAGCCGTTACGATACCAATGGTCGTTTCAAGATTTCGCTTATGAACTTCTTCATTAACTGTAATACCGTCAATGCATTGTAGTCTAAATGTTTGCATGGTATTGGTTAAAATTTTCTGTGATTCAAAAATTGACAGTCCCACGACAGGTTCATAGGCATTCAACTGCAAATCACCATCCGATGCGGCCATATTTACCGTTACATCATTACCTATCACTCTATAACTGACAAAAGCCATCAACTCTGGAATGACCGGGTTGACTTTACCTGGCATAATTGACGACCCAGGTTGTCTCGGGGGTAAGTTTATTTCAAAAAGACCATTTCTCGGACCTGACGACAGGTTGATTAAATCATTGGAAATTTTTGACAGTGTTGTAGCTAAGGTTTTTAAGGCAGAAGAGTACACTACAAATCCTTGTAAACTGGAAGTAGCTGCAATCATATCTTCGGCATTATGAACGTCATAGCCTGATATGTCTTTTAAATGATCGATGACATAAACATCATAATTGTCTGGTGTATTCAATCCGGTTCCAATGGCTGTACCACCCAGATTCATCACCAGCAATGACTCACTGGCATGTTTTATATTGGCAAGGTCCCATTCGAGCATGGCTGCGAAGGAATGAAACTCCTGTCCTACCGTCATGGGAACAGCATCCTGAAACTCTGTTCGACCCATTTTTACAATGTCAATATTACCATGTCCCATGGCTCTAAATGACTTTATTAATGCAGTGAGTTCATCCATTAATTGATCATTATATAAAAGCATGCCTAGTTTCAAAGAACTGGGATAGGTGTCATTTGTAGATTGTGACATATTCAGATGATCATTAGGAGAAATTACCTTATAATTTCCTTTTGCATATCCCGCCTTCTCTAAAGCCACATTGGCAAGCACCTCGTTTGCATTCATATTGGTTGAGGTTCCTGCCCCTCCCTGGTACAAGTCTATTTGGAATTGATCCAGGTATTCACCACTGATCAATTCGTTACAGGCTTCTTCAATTGGTTTTAACACGTCAGCTTCCATTTTCCCAGCCTGAGTATTTGCCTTGGCACATGCCAGTTTGACCATTCCCCAGGCCTTTATAAACTCGGGATAATCATTAATAAACTGGCCGGATATTTGAAAATTCTCCATACCTCTGGCTGCCTGAGCTCCATAATAGGCGTCTTTAGGTACTTTTATTTCACCCAATAAATCAGTTTCTGTTCTGAATTCCTGAGCACTTAGTTCTAATCCAGATAAAAGAATGGCAAGTGCAACTAATTTGGTTAATAGTTTCATCGGTAATCATTTTAGTTAAGTTAGGTTAAATAGGTTATCATCAATGCTATAGCCACAGCAGAAAAAGTGGTTACTAATCCGGGCACCATAAAACTATGGTTAACAAGTTTATCTCCAATTTTTGTTGTACCCGTCTGATCAAATGAAATAGCCGCCAAGATCGTCCCATAAGTAGGTAAAACAAAAAATCCATTTACTGCAGGATATAAGGCAATTAACAATTCAGCATCCAAACCCAGCGCCAAACCAACAGGCATTAAGGTCACAACAGTAGCAGCCTGGCTAAACAGCATGATCGACAGTGCAAACAGTCCAAATCCAAATACCCACTGATATCCTTCAATGGCCTGACTGATGCTATCAACTATAATCGTACGATTTCCTTCGAAAAAAGAAGATCCTAACCAGGCAATACCCAAGATCGAAATTAGGGCAACAATGCCACTTTTCATCACACTTCCTCCAACAGCCTTTGCTGGGTCTGCCTTAAAAACAATCATAATAATACCTCCAATAGCAAGCATGATGATCATGATGGCTGGTCCCATCCCAATTTGTCCTTCTGTCAATTCACCTTCAACCATCCATTCAAAAGTGGGTCTTAATTCAGGAAAAATCCCAAGCACAACCACCATCATAATAGCGAAGAAAAACATAAAGGTAGATCCCTTAGCATTACGAAGCGTTTTCTTATCCAATTCTTTGGTTGATTCCAGAGCTACTATCTTTCCCTCCTTAAGCCTTTGCTGGTAAATGGGATCATCAGCCAGTTCTTTACCCTTCCTAAATACGGTAATAGAGCCAATGACAACCGCCAAAACTGTTGATGGAATAATCACCATCATCATTTGGGGTAAACCAACACCCTTGACCGAAAGGATGCCAATCATGGCCACTGTGGCTGCTGATATAGGAGATGCCACCAATCCCTGCATGGCAGCTATATCTGTCATGGCGATGGGTCTTTCAGGGCGTATGCCAGACTTTCTTGATATCTCTGCAATTACAGGTAATAAGGCATAAATAACATGTTGAGTTCCTGAGGCAAGTACAAGGATATAGGTGACCAAAGGGGCCACAAAAGTGATATTTTGGGGTCGCTTCCTCATGATCTTTTCAGCAACCCCTACAAGGAAATCAAGCCCCCCAGCCGATTCCATAGTTGATAAGGCCGTTATGACCGCAAGAATCATTCCCAATACAATAATGGGAGGGCTTCCTACTGGTAGTCTAAAGATGAAAATAAATATAACAAGTCCGATTCCGGCCATGGTTCCCATGGCAATTCCTCCAATTCTGGCACCAATTATGATGATGGCCAAAAAAAGGATCAGTTCGATCCAAAGCATAGTCTCAGTATTAGTTAGTTACTCACTAAAATACGAAGAAATGTTGAACTTTAAAATTCTTTAGCTTAGCAAAAATGCTTATTCGATATCACCAACCGGATAATGGGGAAGTTCCTCATTCTTTTTCTTTCTTAAATCTGGTGATAGGTAGAAAAATAATCGAATTGTATGATTGAGGTCATATTGATAACCACTATACTTCTGTTGTAAAACGGCCATATATCCAAAATCATAAGACCATTTTTTATTCAACCTATGACCAATTCCGATAAAAAGTCTATTCTGATCAAAGGTATTATACACTATCTCTTTACCAAAATGGAATAAGATCTCATCTGAAAGCACCAATCTGGGTTTCTTTTCATCCTCAAAAACACGAATAGAAGCAGAAAATAAAAAACGTACGCGATTAGAAAAGCGAACCCTGTTCACACTGCCGTCAGGATCCAACACTTCGTGCCATCTTTGTTCATTACGAATGCGCTGCAAAAATTTAGTTCTGCCATTTACGCTTCTCCAAAGCAATTGCTGGTAGATTCTTTTTTCTAAAGAATAATTAAATCCACCATCAAGTGCAGGATTTGCAAGCCATAAAGCTGCTCCACCACCTGCCACCGAAGTCTTGTCATTGATCCAATAGACTCCACCTGCTCTTAAAAAATAAAAATTCGGATCCTTGATGAAATCATCTCTTCT
>CAYQPI010000010.1:0-1593 GCA_964419405.1 uncultured Flavobacteriaceae bacterium | reverse complement strand
GTGAACTTGTACAAATTTGTGACAAGACGATTTATTGAAATTGATGACTTTTTTGAAGCGATCAAATACCGTGATTTTTCAAGATGGTTTAGTGAAGAGCACGGCCCCGCAGACATTAAAAAGCTGCACAAAGGATTTAATTTGGTCAATAAGACCTTTAAAGAAATCAATAGTGAACGAGAAGCGCAGTTTTTATATCTGCAAAAAATACTTGAAATGGTTGATGTAGGTATTGTAGCTTATAATTTGGAGAGCGGAAGTGTATTATGGGTCAACGATACCTTTTTAAAAATTATTGATTTACCTTCTTTTAAGAACGTTGGATTCGTAGAAAAAAGGCGTCCCGTTTTATTCGAAAAAATATTTGAAACCTATCATACAAATCATCAGAACCTCAATTTAGACCTTCATAAAGAAACGATGAAGGTATTAATTAGAGATACTATTTTTCAGGTAGATGACAGGGCTTTCAAACTCATCGTGATGCAAAATATTGAAGATACCTTGAATAAGAATGAATCAGAGTCATGGAAAAAATTATTGAGTGTGATGACGCATGAAATCATGAATAGCATTGCACCGATTGCATCTCTGTCAGAAACGCTTCAAACCGAAGTGCAGCAAAAATTAAAGGATCCAGATAATTATCAGTTGGATCTCGAAGATGTAGATCTTGGTATTACGAGTATTAAAAGGAGAAGTGAAGGATTGATGAAATTTGCCAAAACCTATAGAACACTGAATCAGGTCAGCCAGGTGAATCGTTCGAAAATTTTCGTTGATGAATTGTTTAAAAATATTAGTAATCTGCTGAAACCATCCCTCAACGAAAAGCATATTTCCATTGAATTTATTCAACTAACCACAAAGCTTGATCTCAATATTGACATCCATTTAATTGAACAGGTTCTGATCAATTTGATCATCAATGCACGTCATGCCTGCGAAGGTCAAGACGACGGGAAAATTGTCGTGTCTGCCGAACGATTTAGAGATGGGGTTCAAATTAAAGTGGCAGATAATGGCAAAGGCATTCCTGCCGAAATTTTAGACACCATTTTTGTTCCCTTTTACAGTACCAAGAAAACGGGTAGTGGTATTGGTCTGAGTCTTTCTAAACAAATTATGATGTTGCATAAGGGACGACTACAAGTTCAAAGTGAAGAAGGAAAAGGGACGGTCATGAGCATGATTTTTTAACCGATCAACTAAAAGATGCCTGATAGGAATGAGGTTTGTGAGATGTTGATGTTTCAGAATGCTTGCTATGAGTCATTTATATGTAAATGAGTAGGCGAATTGAAAATGAAAAAACCCGAATGACGAATCATTCGGGTTAAATTTATACGAGAGCCGTATTCATACTATTTGACTACTTTCATGTCTTTTAGACATCTAGCATTAGTTGCTAAAACTAGGCACCTCAGAATGCATATTCTTGTTGTACATTTTGTCTAGTACTTCAGTGACCATGGCCTTATACTTGTTTGAATTTGTGACATCTCCAAGTGTTTCATAGACTTTGGACAGGCCTTTTAATGAAGGTAAGTGCATAAAACTAATATTCAAACATTTCTTGTATTGGACAATAGA
>CAYQPI010000009.1:0-44136 GCA_964419405.1 uncultured Flavobacteriaceae bacterium | reverse complement strand
ATTCTCTGTTGGGACAATTCTTGTTTTGGCGAATTTATTTAAAGGATTATAACCTAAAGTGGTCGCTCCTAGAGGACCATAAAAATTATTATAATTCAATTGATCTAAGGGTTCTTCATACACCGTTTCGAGATAATCTTTAAATAAATAAAAAGGTAAACCACTGTATTTGTATTCTAATTCTTCTCTTTGTGGAGCTTCGGCGATCAACCTGTAAATCGTGTCCATATAGTCTGTTCTGAGGTATAAATCTTCAGCAACCTTAATACTGTATTTACTGGAATTTGTATGACTGAAATACTCTTTTTTTGGAGTATTATCTTTACCCTCCACCATGGTCACATAGTATGGAATATAGGGCTTTAATTTTGCATAATGAGCCAAAGCCTCTCGTACCGTTACCGTATCCTTATTACTTTCTTTCAAAACAGGCATCAAATCGCCTAATTGAGAATCCAAATCAAATTTCCCTTCCTCTTCTGCCTTTATGATCATAGGTAAACCACCCAGAATTTTCGTGACAGAGGCCAGATCATAGATACTTTTATTGTCTACTTTTTTTTTTTCATCATAGGTATAATACCCATAACTTTTTCTAAAAACGACCTTGCCTTTTCTAGCGACCAGCACCTGCATGCCGGGCGCCATGGACGAATCCATAACAACCTTAGCTACTGAATCAATACGCTGCAATTTACCAGAATCCAATCCTACATCCTCAGGAATAGAATAACCCAACCTGTTTACACTCTCTAATTGCAAACCAAATCCTACTTTGAAATCATCTTTGATATTCACCGGAAGGGCTCCTTTCATATCCAAAGCTCCAAAGATCATCTGGGCAGAAACATCCTGAGCCAGGGCCGTATTCTGATAAGAAACAATGATGCCATCAATATTTTCAAAAGATTTGATCTTCAGCAAACTATAGGGACTGGCAAAAATATCAAGAATTACCTTATGACTTTTTGCAATCTCTTCCAACATCAACAAACTATCATCGTCTATTTTATAATTTGCATAAGCTCCATAGCTTGTGTGAAAACCTACGATCACGGTTTCATAATCCTGCAGTTTTTTCGACAACTCGCTAATACTAGTTCCTGCCACAACATCAACCTGAGTATAATCATTCAGTCGTTGAATAAAGGTATTGTTCCCATGGGTACCGAACTTTACATAGGCAACTTTATTCTTATCCAGGTTCTTAATCGGTAAGACATCATTTTTATTTTGAACCAGGGTCACTGAATTTTCCACCAGTTTACGATTCAAAAGATCGTCTTCAACCGTATGCAAATCACTTAAAAGATTATCAATCACAATAGGTTTATAGCTATGTAACCCCACCCAGTATTTGGTCAACAACACTTTTGTCACTGCCTCATTCAATCGTTCCTCAGTTAACCTGCCGTCCTTGATTGCCTTTTTAAACAAGTCGATAGATTTGATTACCTTCAAGGGCACATCTAAAAGATCATTTCCAGCTATAATGGCTTGTAAATTAATTTCCTCCGAAGAAGTAAAATCTGCTGACCCTTTCATATTTAAGGCATCAGTAACAATCAAGCCCTTAAATCCCATTTCTTCTTTTAGCAGGCCAGTGATAATGTTAGGTGATAAAGAAGATGGCAACTGCACATTAGGTTCCAAGGCTGGAACACTTAAATGCCCAATCATGACAGATCCAATTCCTTCCTTTATTATGGCGGTGTAAGGATACAATTCTACAGAATCCAATCGTGCCCTGTCGTGATTCACTGAAGGCAAGGTCTTATGAGAATCCTGCGCCGTATCACCATGACCAGGGAAATGCTTGGCACAGGCCATGATATTTTCACTTTGGATCCCTTTTGTAAAAGCAATGGCCTTGTCAGTTACGTTCTTTGTGTTTTCACCAAACGAGCGATTTCCAATTACCGGATTCAAAGGATTTGTATTCACATCTACCACAGGTGCAAAATTTATATGAACACCCTCTCTCTTCATATGGGTTCCCATTTGTTTCCCCATCTCCTCCAATAATCTGTTATTACGAATGGCACCTAAAGCCATATTATAAGGAAAGGCTACTGTTTTCTTCAATCTCATTCGCAAGCCCCATTCACCATCTATACCAATTAACAAAGGAATTCTAGCCAATTCCTGATATTCATTGGTCAATTCAGCCTGTTTTATTGCCTGATCCTGAAAAAAGATCAGGGCTCCAATATGATGCTCTTTTACCAGATTTTTAATAAAGTTTTCATGTGCTGCATCTCTGTTTGAATAAGCAGCTACCATAAAGAGTTGTCCTATCTTCTCTTCGGTAGTCATTGTTTTCATGATACTATCGACCCATTGAGCCTGAGCGATGCTATCTTTTGTAATTAAAGGGTTTTTCTGAGCTTGAACCTGTAAGGCCAATAGCAGCAACATTAAGGCTACAATCTTCTTCATGGAGACTATTTTAAGGTGATAAAAAAATTAAATGGTTTGGCTCATTCAATTAAAAAAACAAGTAAAATCTGCTGTCACTTGTTTCGCAATGCAAATTAAAAAATTTAGCTAAAATAACGGCTATGCCAGCTCTTATTTGCAGGAACTTCCCAGGAAAGTTTTAAGTCACCTTTATTTTGAACCATGTTGTTGAACACCAGGGTGTTTGGCCTAATTTTTTCAGCTTCCACATATTTTTGAAAATCAGCCAGAGAAACAATATTGATATGATCCCCATCTTTAAAAGCAGTATTCAGTTTGTTCAGCAGATCAAGATTATACTCTTTTTCAAAGTTTTTAAACACATGGGTAGAAGCATCAATAGAACAACCTGAGACCTGATTAAATGATTCATCAACGGCAAGGATCACAAAGTGCTTGTATTTTATAGAAAAAGATGCTTTCAGATCATCACCGTGACGGGTCCACTCATTGACGAATTCTGTCAACTTCAAAGACATTTGTTCGATCTCATCATCTGTCAATTCTCGGTTTGACTGGTATACCCAAATTCTGGAACTGTCTTGTAAAGAATCAAAATCTACGTACATCTCTTATATTTTATTATTAAATTTATTCTGTAAATCTTCGAGGGTATTAACCGTTTTTTTGGCAGACATTGACTCTTTTATTTTGGTCAAAATCTTTTTGGTGTATAAAGGAAAATCCGCATTTTGCATCCAGTTATAATACCCAGGGTTCTCTCTAAAAACATCAACAACTTTTCTTCCTTTGTACTTTCCAAATGAGAAAATCTCAACTTTATCTGCATCCAATAAAATAAACCCAGCAAAATCAGCACGTTTTTGATGCGAAGAAAAATCACTTAAAAAATCCACTGTATCTTCAACATCATCATATTTGGCAATTTGTGCCTCAAGTATTTCAAAGGTTGCTACGGTATCCGCTTCTGCAGAATGCGCATTTTCAAGTGTTTTTCCACAATAGAATTCATAACCCGCACTTAGGTTCCTCTGCTCTTTTTTATGAAAAATCACCTGTACATCGATAGCTTTTCTATCTTCCATGTCAAAATTCACCTTGGCTCTTAACATTTCCTCGGCCAACAAAGGAATATCAAACCTGTTAGAATTAAATCCGGCAAGATCACAACCATCAATCAATATGCTGAGCTCCTGAGCCAATTCAGAAAATTTAGGTTCTGTGACTACCTTTTCATTTGTAATTCCATGAATATCTGAGGCCTCCTTGGGAATTTCTATTTCCGGATTCACCAATTTGGTCCAGCTTTCTTTATTCCCGTTTGGATACACCTTTAACACAGAAATTTCAACAATTCTATCCGTTGCAATTTGTATTCCCGTCGTTTCAAGGTCAAAGAAAACGATTGGTTTTTCAAGTTTAATATTCATTCTTTAGCAATTCTATGAAATTAGTAATTTGTTTAAAAGCTGGTATTGACATCCCAGGCTTCGAGATACTCTCCTACCCGCTTTGCAAACATACTGCCTAATGCCCCATTTACCACACGATGATCATATGAATGTGATAAAATCATTTTATGTCGAATACCGATCAGATCTCCTTCTGCTGTTTCAATAACCGCAGGAATCTTTCTAATAGCACCCAGGGCCAAAATTCCGACCTGAGGCTGATTGATAATAGGAGTTCCCATAATACTACCAAATGAACCAACATTGGTCACCGTAAATGTGCCACCCTGTACGTCATCAGGATTCAATTTACCTGCCCTTGATCTTTTTGCCAGGTCGTTGACTGCCTTTGTCATACCTACCAAATTCAATTGATCAGCTCTTTTTATGACCGGAACAATTAAATTACCATCGTCCAAAGCTGCCGCCATTCCCAGGTTAATATCTTTGTGCTTTATCACTCGATCTCCATCAACTGAAATATTCATCATCGGGTAATCCCGAATTGATTTTGCGATAGCCTCCATAAAAATGGGAGTAAACGTAATTTTTTCACCTTCTTTACTAAGGAACTCATCTTTTACTTTTTCTCTCCATCGAACCACATTTGTCACATCGACCTCAACAAAACTCTGCACATGAGCTGATGTTCTTAAGGAATCCACCATATGCTTTGAGATCAGCTTACCCATCCTGCTCATTTCAATGATCTCATCATGTAATGAAGGAGCTGCAGTCACTAATTTAGGAGCCTCTTTCTGCTTTTTGACTTCTGGCGCTATACCGTTAGACGCTTCCTTAGCAAGCGTATTTTTCTTACCTCCCTCAATATAGGCCAGAATATCATTTTTGGTAATTCTTTGATCCTTGCCACTACCTTTGATAGATTCTAGTTCTTCGAGGCTAATTCCTTCTGTTTTTGCAATATTCTTAACCAAAGGAGAAAAGAATTTTCCACTCGGAGAATTCAAATCTGCTACCGCAACATTCATTTCTTCTGCCTTTGCCTTCACTGAGGCCACAGTCGGAAGATCCTCCGGAATAGTTTCAACAACCTCTTCTGTGGCTTCAACTGCCACTTCCACATCTCCACTGGTTTCAATAACGGCGATTACCTGTCCTACACCAACGATCTCGTCCACTTCAAAAAAGCGTTCAACCAACACCCCTTCCACTTCGCTAGGCACTTCAGAATCAACTTTATCTGTCGCTATTTCGACGATGGCTTCATCCATTTCAATGGTCTCCCCTACCTCCTTCAACCAGGAAGTAATAGTTGCCTCTGCAACACTTTCACCCATTTTTGGCAATTTCAACTCAAATTTTGACATTTCGATCCCTATTTTTGAGGCAAATTTAAGAAATAAAATAGACAGTTTTCAAGACTTTTTAACTATCCTTATTTTTATTGAAAAAAATTCAATCAGAATATTAATTTTTTACGAATCTCACACTTAAGTCGAATCACCCCATAAGACTCTTGGCTAGTACAAAACCCCTCTTTAAGCAGGAAGTTCTCTTTCTCCCTCTGTATCAGTAAGATCTACATTAATTGTGATCCTGGTTCCTTCTCCGCTTTTTGAAGTAATAAAAATTCGACCATTGATATAACTGATTCTTTCTCGCATAAAAAAGAGGCCTAAACCAGATCCTTTTTCACTATTCTCAATAACACTTACATCAAATCCCTTTCCATCATCATCAATGACAATACTTAGCTTATCCTCTGAATGGCTCAAACTAATCAATATATAATTGGATGCCGCATATTTTAAGGCATTATTCACTGCCTCCTGTACGACCCGGTATAAATTTGTCTCTACCAAAGAATCAAATCTTCCATTAAAATCAGTCCTGTTTTCAAAATGAATATTTTTCCCGGTTAATTTAGACAGTTGATCCACGAGTTTTCCGATGGTGGGCACGATCCCATAATCCTTTAATTCTGGTGGCGTCAGATTAAATGTCACAGCCCTTACTTCTTTTATGAGATCTCCCAAAAGAATTTTAAGCTTATCTATTTTTTCTTCAAATTTATCTTCAGATTCATAATTTATAGATTCAATATTGAATTTTAAGGCTGTCAGCATTTGACCGATACCGTCGTGAATGTCTTTTGCTATTCGCTTTCGCTCTTCTTCCTGAGCCTCTACAATTTGACTCGCCTGAGCCTTTTGCAAGCCAACTTCCTTCTTAAGCTTTTTTTCATTCAACTGAACCAGTTCCTCCTGTGACTCTATTCTCTTTGTAATATCTGTACATAATAACAAGGCACTTTTATTGAGTTTGACCTGACGCATAGGCACTACTGTGATCTCCAACCAACGCTTTTCTCCTTTTGGCGTATAGACTTTTAGTTCACCCGTCCATAGTGCATGCCGATGACTTTCTATGAGCTGACTCACAGACATGCCTTCTTTTGACTCAGTTAAGATCAAATCATCAATAGACATGCCTTGATAAGCATTTTCACATGAGAGCAATTTGATAAACTTTTTACTCATATAAAGCACGGTGCCATCCTCCTTGATATTCGCGAATAAGGCCGCATTATTAATGGCATAATTCAATCCCTGTAATTCTTGAAGAGAATTTTCTTTGGCTATATATAAATCATTTACTTTTTCGACCTTATCTGTTAATTCATTTTTGGTTTGAACCAGGTCTTTTATGACATTCCTGATATAAAGCGAAATCGGCCTGAATAGAAACAAAACTTCCAGCAACAGAATCCCCAAACTGATTAACAACAGGATATACTCCTTTTGTTTCAAGGCCTTTACCTTATCCTGACTGATAAGGTCATACATATTTACAATTTGGTCCATTTTCACTAAAAAACGACCTTCGACTTTCTCCAGCTGCTTCAATTCGGTATCGATATTCACTGAAGTAGGCGCAACTCTTTCTTCTATTTTCTTAAGGATTCCGGAAGTGGCCTCAACTAACTTCTTCTGATCCTGATCAATTTGCTGAAACAAGGAATCCAAACGCTCATTTTCAAGACTCATTTTACCAATTCCAAGCAGGTCAAACTGAAGGCCCTGATGGGTCCTGGAAAAAACCTTGAGGTCATTCTCCAAACGATGGGTAATGGCATCGATTTGAGGCGCCGAACTTGTCTTATCAAGCAATAGAGCCTCTTTAACCATCTTTTGACTCAACATTCTTTGACGACCTGCGATATTGACGATCCTCGAATCGTCCAGCTGTGAATCTAAATGAGTTTGAATCAAGATCTGGGCTATAATAATCGTAATAGCGATTAAGAAAATGGCTATTAAATAAAGTGTTCTAAACTTTAAAAAAGTAGTATGATCAAGCGACTTACTTTCGTTTTTCTGGAACATATGAGCCTGTAAGGTTTAGGCAAGTGCTTTTGTGACCAAGGCTCTCGAATGATCTGTAAAATCGAGTTCCAAAGCTGCCTCCTGCCCTTTAGAAGACATTTTTTTCCATGTTTTTCTAAGAATATCGATCATCTTATCTTCGCTGTATTTTTGCGAGAATTTCTCAAAATAATATTCTAAAAACACCAGGCAAATAACATCTTCAAGTTTTTGAGTCATTTCATTTTTCTTTAACTGCTTTTTTAAAAGAAGAAATTCAACCGACTCTATTAATTCATTATCATATCCAACTTCCCGTAAAATTTCTGAAGCTGCCTTAGCATGAAAAACCTTTAAATCATTTCTCCATGTTAAATAACCCACCCTGTTCATTTCATAGTCGTCCCTGGGAATTTCCCATCTTCGGATGTGCTGACATCTAACTGCCAATTGCAAGGCTTCCTCTGCATCAGGACAAAAATTATCAAGACGCTCCGTCATTCTTTGAGCGTATAATAGCTCCTTTGCGAATTCCTCACCCTCAACGATCTCCTTGTTTGGATCATTTGCGTTGGCCTGATCAAATAAATGAATGGCAGCTTTAAACTTTTCAGACGTTCTCATTTGGTTAATTTTAACCAAAGTTATTCAGAAAAGCCAATATAAACAAAGTTGTTTTCTATTTTCACTGGATATGTCGCTATGGCATCTAGATCTCCATTGAGGTTTTCACCAGATTCTAAGGAAAATGTTTTTTTATGCATAGGACAGGCGATCTTTGGGACATCCTGATCATCTCCAAGCATCCCCCTGCTTAAAACCATTTCAAGTTTATGAGGACAGAGATTCTGACAGGCATACCATTTGTTCCTACTGGTAAAGTTAAACACAGCAATTTGCAAGCCCTGATACTTTACACAGAGTCCTCCATTTGACGGAAACTCGTCTATTGCGGTCACTTTAAACCAGGTTTTCACATTTTCTGGAGCTACTTTTTGATATTGATCGGTAATGCTATTCATACTATTTATTTTTTTAGACCCATTGTTTAGGCATTGTCTGTTCTCTCATAGGAACAAAAACCAGGTTCTCATCCTTTTCATCACTATTGACATAGTGTTTAAATCTCTTTTTGAAGGATTCATCTTCTATAGCCTGTTTCCATTCACATTGATAGGCAAGAACAAGAGCCTGCATCTCTTGTTCGAGCTCATCAACTATTGAAAGACTATCATTGATTACCACTTCTTTAAGATGCTCTATACCCCCTTCTAATTTTTCTAACCAAACAGAAGTTCTCATTAATGGAGCTGCAGTTCGGATATAGTACATCAAAAACCTGTCAAGATATTTTATGACTGTTTCATTATCAATTTGTTCGGCTAGTAACTGAGCATGTTTTGGCGTAGCTCCTCCGTTCCCGGCGATGTAGAGATTCCAACCTCCTTCAACAGCGATCAAACCGAAATCTTTACCTCTTGCTTCGGCACATTCTCTGATACATCCTGAAACTCCCCCCTTGATTTTATGAGGTGATCTCAATCCCTTATACCTGTCTTCAAGCTCTATAGCAAAACTTACACTTTCATCCATACCATACCTACACCAGGTCGATCCCACACAACTTTTTACGGTTCTCAATGATTTCCCATAGGCATGTCCACTTTCAAATCCGGCATCGATCAGCTCTTTCCATATCGCAGGCAGATCATTCAAACTGGCACCAAACAAGTCTATTCGCTGGCCACCTGTAATTTTAGTGTACAAATCATACTTCTTTGCCACTTCTCCAATAACAATTAACTTATCTGGAGTTATTTCTCCTCCCGGAATTCTAGGCACTACTGAATACGTTCCGTTTCTCTGAATGTTGGCCAAAAACCTGTCATTTGTATCCTGTATCACGTATTCTTCGTTTGCAGTATCATTATAAAGACTGGCAAAAACCGAGGCCACTAATGGTTTACATATCTCACAACCACTGCCTTTCCCACAACTATTAATCACTTCATCAAAAGTATGCAGCTTCTTTATTTTGATCATATGAAAAAGATCTTGTCTTGAATGATCAAAATGCTCACAGATGACCTCCTTAACAGATTGCCCCATAGCCTTAAGACTTTCATTGACCAAATCAACAACCATGGGCTTACATCCGCCGCAACCTGTGGTCGCCTTGGTTTGACCGATAACAGACTTTAAGTCAGTGCACTGTCCTTCATTCAGGCTATTACAAATAGCACCTTTGGTCACATTTTCACAAGAACAAACCTGGGCCGTATCCGGTAATTGTAATACCCCCAAAGCTGCTTCCCCTTCTCCTCTGGCCCCTAAAATCAGTTCTTCCACATTTTCAGGAAGTGGCATACCGTTTAAATAGATCTGATGCAACATATTATAATCAGAAGCATCTCCTACCAAGATTCCGCCTAATAAGGTCTTGCCATCATGACTTACATTTATTCTCTTATACAGTCCTTTGGTTTTATTCTCAAACACGATGGAGTGACCTTTGCTTGCCGGCATGAAGGGTTCTCCAAAACTCGCTACATCCACACCAATTAGTTTTAACTTTGTAGACATATCAATTTGAGGCTCCATGATCGAATCACTTGCCCCTAAAATCTGATCCACTGCCACGCCAGCCATATCATAGCCAGGCGCTACCAGCCCATAGATCATTCCATTCAACAAGGCAACTTCGCCAATGGCCAGTACGTGAGGATCAGAAGTTCTCATTTTATTGTCTACCAATACACCGCCTCTTTCACCAATCAGCAACCCACATTCTCTTGCGAGCTCATCACGGGGACGGATTCCGGCAGAAATCACTAACATATCTACGTCTAATCCCGAATCATCAGAGAAATCCATTCCCGTAATAGATCCATTCCCTTGAATTCTTCTTGTTGCTTTGTCGAGGTGTATTTTGATCCCCATGCCCTCCAACTTCTGGCGTAACACATTACTGCTTCTATGATCAAGCTGCCTGGGCATCAACTTGGGAGCGAATTCTACGATATGAGCTTCAAGCCCCATATCCATCACTGCCTTACCAGCTTCAAGTCCTAATAGCCCACCACCGAGCACAGCAGCCTTTGGTTTAGCATCCTCTTTTTTAATCGAAGAAGCATAAGCCAACATTCCATCCAGATCTTCTATGGTGCGATATACAAATACTCCTTTTTTATCTACACCATCTATAGGAGGCACAAAGGGCGATGAACCCGTTGCCAAGACCAAATAATCATATTGATAATTACCAATGTTCTCAGTTACAATCTGCCTTCTCTCTCTTTCAATGGATACCACTCTTTCATTAGTGATCAATTCAATACCATTCTCTTCATACCAACTTCTTGGAGACAACTCCAGAGAACTGGCATCACCACTTTCAAAATACTCACTTAAATGAACTCTGTCATAGGCCGGTCGAATTTCTTCACCGAACACAAGAATGCGGTAATTCTTAGCCTCATTCTTTGCCACTAATTTTTCACAAAACTTATAGCCCACCATTCCGTTTCCGATCACTATTATTGTTTCCATTTTAAAGAATCATTTAAATTTTGACTCAAAACTAAGTATTTTTACGTATTATTGCCTAAGAAATTTAAAAAATCTGTTGATAAATACGTATTTTTATCATATATAAAATCTAAGCGTATTATATTTACAATTTACAAGCAAAACTGTATGAAAAATTCGAAAGTGATATTAGTAGGTGCCGGACCAGGTGACAAAGATTTATTAACTTTAAAAGGAATGAAAGCTATCATGGCTGCCGATATTATATTTTATGATGCCTTGGTCAACCCAGAAATCCTTGAATATGCCAGCACAAACACCCCATGTATCTTTGTAGGAAAACGTCGGGATAAAAAACGATATTCTCAAGAAGAGATCAATGCCTTACTGGCAGAAGCAAGCCTTGAACATCAAACAATAGTCAGGCTTAAAGGAGGTGACCCCTTTGTTTTCGGAAGAGGGTCAGAGGAGTTGAACTATTTAGAAAATCTGGGTATTTCAACAGAGATCATCCCAGGGATCAGTAGCGCACTTGCCGTACCAGCCAATCAAGGAATCCCTTTAACAAAGAGGGGTTTGAACGAAAGCTTTACCGTAATTACCGGAACGACTTCAAACAGAACAGTCTCCAAAGATTTAAAATACGCCGCCATGTCGAGCGCCACAATAGTGGTATTAATGGGCTTGAAGAATTTGGAAATCATTTTAGAGGAAACCTTGAGATACAGAAATCATTCCACTCCATTTGCAGTGATTCAAAATGGCACCAAAACAGACGAAAGCATTCTTTTAGACACCATCAGCAACTACAAATCCACTGGTGATTTAATTGACTATTCAAAACCAGGTATCATTGTTATTGGTGATACTGTATCTGAGCACCCTGCCTTTTTTGAAGAAGAAATTCAAAGAGTTCTTCAAGCAGTATTGCTAGATTAATATAGAATCGCAGCCATAGAAATTATGTATCTGAAAATAATACAGATCTCTTTTTTTCATATAAACAATTTGGCTCCTGCTTTTTTTTGACATCCACATTTCTACGTATTTATATTTATATTCTACGTATTTATACTTAATATTTATTAGATTTGTCCCATAAAACAAACTACTAGATATGAATTCGTCAAAAGCAACCAAGTTAGATTTACTCAACCTTAAAAGTCTTTCCACCAGAACTTTCTGGATCACATCCATCGCCTTCTTCCTTTGCTTCTTTGCATGGTTCGGCATCGTACCGTTTATGCCAGATGTTGTTAAAGACCTGGGACTAAGCCCTGACCAGAAATGGAACTCCATCATCCTGGCAGTTACAGGTACAGTTTTTGCACGATTAATGATCGGAAAACTCTGTGACGCCTATGGCCCCAGACTGGTTTATACAGGCCTTCTTCTAGTTGGCTCAATACCCGTTATTCTTATTGGCTTGTCTCAAACCCCTCTTCAGTTTTTAATTTGCAGGTTCTTTATTGGCTTTATAGGTGCCTCATTTGTCATAACACAGGTTCACACCTCCCTGATGTTTGCTCCAAACGTTGTGGGCACTGCAAACGCCACCTCAGCAGGTTGGGGAAATCTGGGTGGCGGAGCCAACAGATTAGGAATGCCTATCATTGCTTCAATTGTTGTTAGCTTCGGGGTTGCAGAAGCTGATTCCTGGAGATATTCTATGATTATCGCCGGAATTATATGTCTTATCATGTCATTCATATACTATAGATTTACACAAGATACACCTGAAGGAAATTTTAAAGATCTGAAAGCGGCTGGCCTAAAACCAATCAGAGAAAAAAACAATACAAACATCAAAGAAGTTCTTTCAGACTACCGTGTCTGGATTCTATTCTTAGTCTATGCATCATGCTTTGGCGTAGAATTGACAGTATACGGGACCATGGACGACTATCTACAAAACACCTTTGGGATCAACAGATCCACTGCAGGAAACATCGTCTTATCCTTTGCAATGATGAATTTGTTTGCCAGGACGCTTGGCGGATTCTTTGGTGACAAATTCGGAAAACTGAAAGGTCTTCGAGGAAGGGTCCTTCTTCTGGCAATGCTTTTGGCCCTGGAAGGAACCATGTTGATGTTTTTCTCAAACATAAACATCCTCGCCATTGCCATTGTTTTTTTGGTTGCCTTCAGCCTTACCGTGCAGATGGCCGAAGGCGCTACATTTTCAGTAGTTCCTTTTATTAATAAAAAGGCTATAGGTCTTATCTCAGGTATTGTTGGAGCAGGTGGAAATGTAGGTGCTTTTTTAGCAGCCATCTTATTGAAATCCAAATCAGCTGTCGCAGAAAAGACAGCCATCGCGACCAACCAAGGAAAAAGCATTGAAATTATTGAAAGTGCGCAGGCAGCTGCTTCATCTGTAGCTGTATCAAGTGGATACCTGATCATCGGAGGAATTATCCTCATTTCTGCCGCGGCCTCTTTAGCCATTCGATTCTCAGCAAAAGATGAACGAGATGTCGCAACAGAAATGCAAATGATCCTTGAAGTAAATACTAAGAAATAAAACAATCATGCACCGATCCAATGTACATTGCGATGCCTGCCCCAATCAAAACTGCCTGATCAAAAAAAGCCTGGTCTCTGAAGAGGACAAACGACTGGCCCAGCAAAAAGCAACTTTGAATTGTAAGAAAGGACAGCAATTTATCATGGAAGGAACGCCTGTAAGCGGCCTGTTCTTTATTCAATCAGGCAAGGCAAAAGTTTTAAAAACAGGCATCTATGGGAAGGAACAAATACTGAGACTGGTAAAGGACGGTGAAACGATTGGCCACAGAGGTTTCGGAACAAAGAAAAAATACAGTGTGGGCGCTATTGCGCTGGAGGATGCTGTACTCTGCAATTTCAGCAATGAAACCCTAGACCTGATGATGAAAAAAATTCCCAAACTCACCTATGAATTAATGCTGTTTTACGCAGATGAACTCAGCAGGTCAGAATCAAAAGTAAAGACCATAGCACAAATGACTGTAAGAGAAAAGGTAATTGACACCCTCCTGTTCATTCACAGAAAATTTGGAACCAATTTCAAAGGATCCATCAATATCCAGCTCAGTCGCAAAGAAATTGCCGATTACTCGGGAACCACCGTCGAACAGGTTATTCGCGTCATATCCTCCTTAAAATCTGAAGAACTGTTAACCTGTGTTGGCAAAACCATCACGGTCAACAATTTGGACAAGCTGAAAAGTGAAATTTCAGAACACAATTTCTACCTCGATAATTAAGATTTTTTCAAATCTTTCTTCCTATTCTCAATCTCTTATTCAAATTACGTATTTCGCGCAGTTTCATAGCGCGTTATTGTACAGCTACTTACATGTAAAAACTGCCTTTTGTCATAGTTTAACCTGATTTAAAACTTCTTTTAAGCAGGCATATCACATCTTTTATATGTGACACTACTTATATATTTGACATATCTAAGTATTTATACGTAATTATTAAAACATAAACTATGAAATCTAAATTATTAAGCATAAGCTTCGTCGTTCTGAGCTGCCTTATCTACTCATGTAATGACAAAAAACCGACCTCAGAAGTTGCTGCCACTCCTGAAAAAGAAACTAGCTCCAAAACACTGGAAATTGAAAAACCCCAATTGACCTTTGGATTTATCAAACTTACAGACATGGCTCCCTTAGCGATTGCAAAAGAAAAAGGCTTCTTTGAAGAAGAGGGACTTTTTGTTTCTGTTGAAGCACAGTCAAACTGGAAGAACATTCTCGACCGGGTCATTGATGGCCAATTAGATGGCTCACATATGCTTGCCGGACAACCAATAGCGGCAGGAGCAGGTTTTGGCAGACAGGCAGAACTAGTCACTCCTTTTTCTATGGATCTCAATGGAAACGGAATTACAGTTTCCAATGATGTCTGGAGCAAAATGAAGCCTCATATTCCAGCAGATCAGGATGGCAAGCCGATTCACCCAATCCATGCTGAATCACTGAAGCCTGTGATCGATTCTTACAAGTCTTCAGGGAAGGCCTTCAAAATGGGTATGGTATTTCCCGTATCCACCCACAACTACGAAATACGATACTGGTTGGCTGCTGCAGGAATACACCCTGGTATGTATACAAAAGACAATATTCAGGGACAGGTGGATGCCGAAGTACTTCTTTCAGTGACACCACCTCCTCAAATGCCGGCAACCCTGGAAGCGGGGACCATCTATGGATATTGTGTTGGTGAACCCTGGAATCAACAAGCTGTTTTCAAAGGAATCGGAGTTCCCGTAACGACCAATTATGACATCTGGAAAAACAATCCTGAAAAGGTATTTGTAATGACTAAAAAGTTTGTTGAAGAAAACCCGAACACAGCGATTGCTGTAACCAAAGCACTTATAAAAGCCGGCAAATGGCTAGACACTCCTGGCAACAGACAGGAAGCTGTTAAGATCTTATCTATGCCTCAATATGTTGGTGCTGACGAAGTCGTATTGGCAAATTCAATGACTGGAACTTTCGAATTTGAGAAAGGAGACAAACGCTCGATGCCTGATTTCAATGTATTCTACCGATACAACGCTACCTACCCATTTTATTCTGACGGAGTTTGGTTTTTAACACAAATGAGAAGATGGGGTCAGATTCCGGATTCAAAACCTGCAGACTGGTATGACACCAAGATCAAAGAGATCTATCGACCCGACATATGGTTAAAAGCGGCCACCTTATTGGTTGAAGAAGGACACATCCCTGCCACTGACATTCCTGAAACCGATGGATACAAAGAAGCCACTACCGAATTTATCGATGGAAAAAATTACGATGCCAAAGATCCTATCGCCTATATCAACAGTTTCAAGATTGGCAACAAAGACTAAGCAAAAAACAAATCAAAAAGGACCCTAAAAAAGAAAAAAATGAGCAATTCAATCAGCCAGAAAACAACAGGTATGTTCCGTTTTATTGGAATGGGATTTTTAGAAGCCCCGATCAACCTGATTCGCGGAAAAGAAACTAAAAAAAATCTCACCCTTATTCTGAAAAAATTTGTGGCCCCCCTTGCCTCTTTTATCCTCTTTATCGGGATATGGCAAACCGGCGCTCAATATCTTTATGATAAAGAAGCTGATTACAGAATAGAAAAAGCCAGACAAGAACAGGGTGAAGAGGCCGCAGCTGCTATGAAATCCTGTATACAATCAGGAGACATCAGCTGTCAACCGAATACGCTGCCTTCACCTGCTCAGGTAAAAGTGTCATTTTTCAAACTTCTTGCTGATCACAAACTGATCAGTCAAGATAAACGAGAGTTTAAAGAAAAAACGGCAGCCTTAAATGCGCAAAGAGAGGCAGCAGGGAAAGATGCCATTACCTATACCGGTAGGCCCTCTTTTGTCGATCAAATCATCACGAGTATTAAAACTGTTTTTGCAGGTTTCTTATTGGCCATTTTGATCGCAGTACCCATTGGAATCATCATTGGACTCAGTGAAACCTTGCGTGATTCATTTAATTGGTTGATACAGATTTTTAAACCCGTTTCTCCAGTAGTTTGGCTGCTGTTGGTATTTATGATCGTCAAGACGCTTACCAAAGATTCAGATTCTGACAGCTCATTTATCATCTCCTTCATCAGCGTTGGACTGTGTTCTATGTGGGCCACATTGGTGAACACCACCATGGGGGTTTCTACGGTAGATCAGGATTTTATAAATGTAGCAAAAGTCTTAAAACTAGGGTCCTTTCAAAAGATTTTCAAGGTCATACTCCCCTCATCATTGCCTTTAATTTTTACCGGATTAAGAATTACCCTTTCTGTTGCCTGGATGGTATTGATCGCCATTGAATTGCTGGCACAAAGTCCGGGGCTGGGTTCCTTTGTATGGGAAGAGTTTCAAAACGGAGCGAATGACTCCAATTCAAAAATTATCGTTGCCATGTTTGTCATTGGAATTATCGGTTTTCTTTTAGACAGAATTATGCTTGGCATCCAAAACGTAGTATCATTTAACAAGAACGAAGGAAACTAAACACTTATGGCCTATTTAGAATTGAACAATATCCAAAAAAGTTATGGTGCCGGAGCTCAGGAACATCAGGTACTAAAAAATATTAATCTTGAAATAAACGAAGGAGAATTTGTAGCCATAGTAGGATTCTCAGGTAGTGGAAAAACCACCTTGGTAAACCTGATCAGTGGCCTACAAAAAGAAAGCGCTGGCGAATTGCTTTTTAAAGGGAAACCGATTAATGGCACAAGTCATGAAAGAGGGATCATTTTTCAGAATTACTCCCTGCTTCCCTGGCTCACGGTTTATCAAAATGTTTGGATCGCGGTAAAAGAAACCTTTCCAGATAAAAAGAAAAAAGAACTGGATGAACTGGTGAAGTATTATCTGGAAATGGTAAATCTGACACCTGCCATCAACAAAAGACCCAAAGAACTCTCTGGAGGAATGAAGCAGCGTGTGGCTGTTGCAAGAACCCTTGCCATGGACCCTGAAATGATCATAATGGATGAACCGCTGGGGGCTCTTGATGCGCTAACCAGAGGTAATTTGCAGGATGAAATCCTGAATATCTGGGAAAAAAATAAAAGAACTGCCCTTCTGATAACCAACGATGTGGACGAAGGAATTTATATGGCAGACCGTATCATCCCACTTTTGCCTGGACCTAAAGCCACCCTTGGTCCTGAATTCAAAATTGACATCCCCAGGCCTCGAGACAAGACAGCCCTAAATGACAATCCTGAGTTTAAAAAAATCAGAAACGAGATCATCGAATTCCTGATGCAAATTGGAAACGAAAGCAAGCATCAGTCAAATGATGTTTATTCATTACCAGATCTAGAGCCTAAGGATCTGCGATGGGACTTTCAATCAAAACTTACACTTTCATAGCTAAAACTACTCAAATGGAACAAAGCCTCAAATCTAACAGCATCATGCTCGACCTACAGAATCTGAAAAAAGTATACCCTACGCCTACAGGCGATTATGTGGTTCTTGAGCATTTGGACCTGCAGATCAAAAAAGAAGAATTTGTCACAATTATAGGCCATTCAGGCTGTGGCAAAACAACAATGCTCTCAATGATGGCAGGGCTCAACCCGATAACTGATGGAAAAATATCTCTTTTAGGATCTTCTATCCGCGGACCGGGCCCAGATCGTGGAGTCATCTTTCAGGCACCCAGCCTTATGCCCTGGCTTACAGCATTAGAAAATGTAATGCTTGGCGTCAAACAAGTCTTTCCACATGCAAAGCGCCAGGAACGTGCCGATATTTGCAAATATTACCTGAGCCGGGTAGGCCTTGAAGGATCCTTTCACAAAAAAGCCTCTTCTCTATCTCAGGGAATGCAGCAAAGGGTGGGAATTGCCAGAGCCTTTGCCATTAAACCCAAAGTCCTTTTACTCGATGAACCTTTCGGCATGCTAGACTCACTAACCAGAGGGAATCTGCAAGATGTGCTGATCGAGATCTGGAACAAGGAAAAAATTACGGCCGTGATGATCACACATGATGTGGATGAAGCTATTTTTCTGGCAGACCGCGTAGTGATGATGACCAGTGGTCCAAAAGCTAAGATTGGAGACATATTAGCAATTGATTTTAAAAGACCACGATCGAGGAAAGAGGTGATCGAGCATCCAGACTACTACGAATACAGAAAATATCTTATTGACTTTTTAGAACATTAAACGAAAACAAAAAATTAATCAAAATAAAAATTCTTATGAAAACTAAGTTAGCATTTCTATTGCTGTTTATAACGAGCATCAACACCATGGCCCAATTCACTATAGACGGTGAATTCAGGCCAAGAACAGAATACAGACACGGTTATGGAACCTTGATCGCCAAGGATGCCGAGCCCGGTTATGGAATTTCTACCAGGGCACGTCTGAATTTCGGTTTTAAAAAAGATAAATACGAATTTTACATGAGCATACAAGACGTTCTTGTCTGGGGAGAAAATCGTCAGATTTTACCTAAAGACCTGAACAATTCTTTCGCTGTATTTCAAGTGTGGGCCAAGTTCGATTTTAACGAAACCTGGAACACCAAAATTGGTAGACAAGTACTCTCATATGATGATCAAAGAATCATGGGAGGACTTGACTGGGCACAGCAAGGAAGAAATCACGACGCCATTCTGATCAAGCATAAAAAGGATGACTTCTTACTGGATCTTGGATTTGCCTACAATCAGGACTACGACAATATCTCTGGCTTTCAGTCTGTAGGAAACACCTATAACACTACCGGATTTTTCTCCTATAAAACCATGTTATATGGATATCTTAAAAAGACATGGAATTCTTTCTCAGGAAGTTTATTATTGATGAATAATGGCTTTCAAAACTTTGCCGAAGATGGGGTCACTCAAGACGGGATCAGCAACCTTCAAACTTTTGGTACTCATCTCAACTGGAAGAAAGGAAAATTTGGCGCCAACTCGAATCTTTTTCTACAAACGGGAGAACGTCAGGGACAAATCAAAATCAAAGGAGCCTACCTGGCGAGTTTAGATCTATCTTTCAAGCTCAGTGAAAAAATTGGATTAGGTCTTGGAGCCGAAATGATCAGCGGTAACGATGCCGATGAAGGAGAAACAGGTGCCTTCTTCCCATTATATGGAACCAATCATAAATTCAATGGATTCATGGATTATTTTTACGTAGGAAACCATGCCAACTCAATTGGATTGTTCGACCTGCATCTGGGTGCAAACTTCAAATTCAATGAGAAGTCTGGCCTCTTCGTTAAGCTACTTAATTTTTCAGGAGAACAAGCACTTCCCAGCGGGGAAAAATCACTGGGAACAGAACTGGATTTAGTCTACACGCATAAATTCAAAGGCTTTCTTATAAAAGGTGGTTACTCTCATATGTTTGCCAGCGATGGGATGTATGAATTAAAAGGCCTTGATAAAGACTTGGCAGCAAGTACTCAAAACTGGGCATGGGTCATGCTGGTATTAAAACCTAAAATTTTAAATTAGACTTTTTTGATCCCATGTAATTAATTCAAATTACATGGGATATTCAATTGCACAAACAAGGTAAAAATACGTACATTTGAGGCATAGTGTTAAATTTAAGGATTTGGACAAACAAATAACGATAGCCCTTGTTGATGACCATATGCTTGTTAGAAATGGCATCAAATCTTTATTAGAAGAAGAAAAAGATCTTAACGTTATCGCGGAAGGATCGAATGGATATGAAGCCATCACCATTGTTGATGAATTAAAACCTGACATTCTGATCATCGATGTTAGAATGCCTGAACTAAATGGCATTGATGCTGTTCAGAAAATTCAGGAAAAAGGAGGTAGTTCAAAATCTATCGTCCTTTCCATGCATGACTCAGAAGAGTATATCTTACAATCCATAAAGGCTGGAGCCTTTGGTTATCTTCTCAAAGACACAGATAAGAAAGAATTTATCAAGGCTATACATACTGTTCATTCAGGAGAAAAGTATTTTAGTGGTGACATATCGAATATCATTGTCTCGAACCTATTACAAAAGGCTGATGCTCCAAAAGCAACAAAACATACTTCACCAAAAGCAGATCCGTTTGGCTTAACCAAAAAAGAGAAGCAAATATTAAAGCTCATTTTAACCGGGAAGACCAATTCTGAAATATCAGCCATTTTGCAGAATAGCAAAAGAACCATCGAAACGCATCGATTCAACCTCATGAAGAAGATGAATGTTAAAAATCTGATTGAATTATCTGCCAAAGCCGCTGAATTCTCGCTGAATTAACAGCCTAAACAGCGTTTTTAAGACTTTATCAAAATAAGCCACTTTAAATAGGGATATGCAAAAATTACCTGCGTATTTTTTCATTATAATTTCTAAGTATTTATACGTAATTACGTAATTTAGCTGCTAGTTAAATTCATTCTACTATGGCTCGTAACCAGTCTTATAAAACAACTTGCTCCTATTGTGGAGTTGGCTGTGGTATCATCGTACATAAAGATAGTAAAGACAAACTTTCAGTTCAGGGAGATCCTGATCACCCGGTGAATCAGGGAATGCTTTGTTCAAAGGGAATGAATTTAAACTATGTGGTTCAAAATACTTCAGAAAGAATACTCTATCCTGAAATGCGCTGGAACAGAAGCCTTCCAATGCAACGAGTAACCTGGGATGAAGCTCTAAAAAGAGCGACGGCCATCTTTAAATCTTTAATCTCAAAATACGGACCAGACAGTGTTGGTTTTTATGTTTCTGGACAATGCCTTACTGAAGAATACTATATCATTAATAAATTAGCAAAAGGCTTTATTGGTACAAATAATATTGATACGAATTCAAGGCTTTGTATGAGTTCGGCTGTGGTAGGGTATAAAAAAACGATTGGAGCAGATGCTGTACCTATCGCTTACGAAGATATAGAACTGGCAGATTGTTTTATGATCGCAGGTGCCAACCCGGCCTGGTGCCATCCCATTTTGTTTAGAAGACTCGAAAAACACAAGGAGAACAACCCTAAAGTAAAAATAATTGCTGTTGACCCCAGAAAAACTGCGACAACGGCCATGGCCGATCTGCATCTGCAAATAATACCCGGAACAGATGTTGTTTTATACAATGCCATTGCCAAACGCTTGATTGAAAAGAATAAAATTGACAAACGTTTCATTAAAAAGCATACAGATAACTTCCTGGCCTTAAAAGAACTTGTTTTTAAAACCTCCTTAAGTCAGGCTGCCAGTATTTGCGGTATTACCGTCAATGAAATTAAAAAAGCAGCCCATATGATAGGTCATTCCATGAATTTCATTTCAATGTGGACCATGGGACTAAATCAGAGTGTTATTGGCGTTGACAAAAATGTTTCGCTCCTCAACATTTCTTTGTTGACCGGGCAAATTGGTAGACCGGGTGCAGGTCCGTTTTCTTTAACCGGCCAACCCAATGCCATGGGAGGCCGTGAGGTTGGAGGGATGGCCAACTTACTGGCAGCCCATAAAGATCTTTCGAATGACATTCATAGAAAAGAGGTAGAAGATTACTGGGGAAGCAAGCCCATTCAAAAAGAGCCAGGTTTAACGGCAACCGAAATGTTTGACGCCCTTGATGAGGGTAAACTAAAAGCCATTTGGATCGTTTGTACTAATCCGGTGGTGAGCCTTCCAGATTCAAAAAAAATAGAAGCAGCATTAGAGAAAGCGAAATTTGTCATCGTTCAAGACATCTCTCATGACTCGGAGACCAGCAAGTATGCAGATCTTCTCTTACCTGCTGCGGGCTGGCTTGAAAAAGAAGGCGTGATGACGAATTCTGAAAGAAGGGTCAGTTATCTTGAAAAGGGGATAGACCCACCAGGGGAAGCCCTTCCGGATGCCGAAATATTCACACGTTTTGCCCAGGAAATGGGCTATGAAGGTTTTAACTATGAAAACTCTGAAGAGATTTTTGAAGAACATACCCGACTTACTAAAAATACCAATATTGACATTTCTGGTCTGGACTACGACAGGCTTAAAAAAGAAGGGAGCAAACAATGGCCCGTACCCAACAAAGAACATCAGGGAACAACACGTCTGTTTGATGACCGTAAATTTTACACCCCAAACGGAAGAGCACAGTTCAACCTTCCGAAACAGACCTTGAATCAATCTGAAAAAACCTCTACCGAATTTCCGCTGGTACTTACCACCGGAAGGATTAGAGATCAATGGCATACAAGAACAAGAACAGGTAAGGTTAAAAAATTGGGCACACATATTCCAAAACCTTATTTAGAAATGAATAGTGTAGATGCCTATGAGAGAAAAATCAGAGAAGGAGATGTGGTTATCATCAAAAGTAAAAGAGGTGAGGTAAGAGTTACTGTTCAACTGAGTTATGAGATTAGAAAGGGCGTCGTGTTCATGCCTATGCATTGGGGAAAAATTCTTAATAATGATTTTGGAAGGGCCAATAATCTGACAAATAATCTGGTCGATCCAATTTCTAAAGAACCTGATTTCAAATACAGTGCTGTCGAAGTTTCAAAGTTTGAGAAACCTGTCCAGAAAATTTGTGTGATCGGAGCAGGAGCTGCAGCCTATCGATTCGTGCAATCCTATAGAGAAGCCAATGAAGAAGATGAAATTGTCATATTCTCAAAGGAGGCTGAGCCATTCTACAATCGTGTTTTATTACCCGAATATGTAAGCAATGAATTGTCCTGGGAAGCACTAAAAAAATTCAAAAAAGGGGAAATTGACAAACTCAGACTGACTCTTCACCCCGAAATCTCAGTAAATCATGTAGACAAAGAACACAAGGTTATTACAGACAGTCTAGGAAATGAACATGACTATGACATATTAATCATGGCCATGGGAAGCAGGGCATTTGTTCCTGCAAATGCCCAACTCGATTTACCAGGCAGATTCACCTTACGAAACAGACTCGATGCCGAACGCTTGAAAAATCACCTGGACAATACGGGATTAAAATCCTCTGACCAACATGTGGTCATTGTAGGTGGCGGATTATTGGGACTGGAACTTGCGGCAACCTTGAATAAAAAAAATATTCAGATCACCATAGTTCAAAGAGCATCTCGACTCATGGAGCGTCAGCTAGATCTCATTGCCAGCAGGATTCTTGCCGAAGATGTGCAAGAAAGAGGAATACAAATCTATTTTGACAATGAGGTAAGTACTGTTTTTCAAAGCGACAATCCAGATTCCTTGGAAGTGACGCTAAAAACGGGAAAAATCATTTACAGCAATGCCATTGTTTATGCTATTGGAACCATACCAAATGTTGAAATCGCCAAAAGCGCCAAAATAGATTGTCGAAGAGGAGCCATTGTAAATCAGCATATGCAAACCAATGATCCATCCATTTTTGCCCTGGGTGAAATCGCAGAATACAATAATTTCCTCTATGGAATTACTTCGGCAGCAGAGCAACAAGCCGATATTGCTGTCAATTATCTGCTCGGAGATCAAAGCAGTATCTACCATGGATCTGTACTCATGAACATTCTTAAATTTGAAGACCTTGACCTCTGCAGTATTGGGACGGTAAATGTGCCAAAGAATGATAACAGTTTTGAAGAGATCATTTTCACTGATTTAAACAAAAGGTATTATAAAAAATGTATCATCCACGAAGACAGGCTGATTGGAGCCGTTCTGATTGGTGATAAAAATGAATTCGCAGAATACAAGACCCTAATCGAAGATGAAATAGAATTAGGTGAAAAAAGAGACCAGATTTTAAGATCGAGCGAGGCTTCAGTTCCTGTGAAAGGGAAACTGGTCTGTTCCTGTAGTCAAATCGGCCAGGGCAATCTGGAAGAAACTGTTTTACAAGGCTGTTCAGACTTCTCTGAATTGTGTAAAATTACCGGTGCAGGCCTGGGATGTGGCAGCTGCAAGCCAGAAGTCAAAGATATTTTAAGTCAAACCGTTTCATCAAATGCTTTAACCCTATCATAATATGAGCGAATTAAAAAGAATTTTCGTCAAGGGAGGAATCCTGTCACCAAGTGAATTGAAGCAAATTATTCAGGAAGCCAGAAGCCTCGGTTTAGATGCCCTGCATTTTGGTTCAAGACAGGATATTATTCTTCCTGAACACAGAGAAAAAGAAATAAAAAGCCAAGCTTCGGAGACCGAGAAATTTACCAGGGTGACCGATTCGAGCATACAAAACATTGTATGCTCCTATGTGTCTTCAGATATTTTTCCATCTACTACCTGGCTACATGGATCTACTTATTTATACATCCTTGAAAGTTTTAAACACCAACCGAAATTAAAAATAAACATTACGGATCCTGAGCAAGGACTGACCCCGCTTTTTAGTGGTGAATTGAATTTTATCGCCTCTCCGCATGAAGACTATTGGTACCTGCATTTAAACCTGTCTCATTGGGAGAATCCTGTGTATTATCCGGTTTTAATTTATAGCTGGGACATTTCAAAAATAACGCAGGTGCTGGAACAAACATATCAAGACGCAGAAGATGTGGAGGAACTTTTTTTACTGGTCAATGATATCTTTCAGGGAAACAACAGAACCATCGAAAAGGACCTTGTGGTACCCTACAGACCGTTCCCTTACTATGAAGGAATGAATAAAATGGGAATCAAACAATACTGGCTGGGCTTGTACTGGAGAAACAACAAATACTACCTCAGTTTTTTGGAAGATTTTTGTGAATTCTGCCTTGACAATAGAATTGGTAAGATTTGCATCACTCCGTGGAAATCATTTATTGTCAAAGGTATACCAACCGAAAGTAAATTACCACTGGAAAAGTTTTTGGGAAAGTCAGGAATCAATGTAAGACATTCACTCCTAGAATTAAATTGGCATTTACCAGTTGCAGATAAAGAGGCTTTGGCTTTGAAAAAGTTCATTGTGATGAATTTTGACCAAAACGATATAAGCACCTATGGTCTTACCTTTGCGATTACCACCAGAGCAACCAGAAAGGCATACTTTACCTCGATTGTCATCGAGAAGAACAAGGTTCCGGATCTAATGAAACAATACCATATTAGACCAACCTACAACGTGTTATACGGAGAGCGATTTGACCCCAACAGTCAAAAATACCTTGTGTACGCACAAGACGTAGATCAAATTGAATTACCTGGTTTATTGATGGAGCTGAGTAAGATCTATTTTGATCAATTGGGAGAACATGATACTGATTCTAAGGTCGTGGAAAATGAGGAGCTTCCAGAAAAAAAACAGGTGCATCAATGCGTTAATTGTTTAACTGTATATGACGCAGCTTATGGAGATTCATTGAATGATATTCCCGCCGGGACAGCATTTGAAGAACTTCCGGATGACTACGAATGTGCTATTTGCACTGCCGCAAAGGAGACTTTTGAAATTGCCGCCATTTAATCAGGAGTCCGTTTTTTTGATCTTGATCATCTCCTTGGTCAGCTCATTGAGCTTGGTCACCTTTTCTTCAAAATCACCTTTTATGGTCTTTCTATAGGCATTGAGATTTTCTACCAGTTCATTCATGTTTTCAGGCAGTATTTCTTCAAAAAACTGACGTAACCTTTTAGCAGCAGTAGGTGACTTCCCATTGGTTGAAATGGCAATTTTTACATTCCCTTTGGTAACGATTCCTCCCATATAAAAATCACAATAGGGCGGATTATCCGCTAAATTCACCAAAATATTTTCTCTTTTACAATCTTTGTGAACCTGAATATTGACTTCCAAATCATCAGTAGTAGCTATTACGATCTGCTTTCCTGCAAGGTAACTGCTGTGATAAGCATCTGTAATCAGCCTAACATTAAAATCTTTGGCCAGTGAAACTACTTCCGGAATAAAATCAATAGCTACCATGGTAACCTTGGCAGTGGGACTGGATTTTAACAAAAATGTCAATTTCTCGAGTCCTACATTTCCTCCTCCCACGATTAATATTTCTAAAGTAGACACCTTTAAAAATACTGGATACAAGTCGTTCTTTTCCAATTTCATTCGTTTAAAGAATAATGAATAATCGGTCAAAAATAATTGATTTTATCAAAGGTCAAGGCATACTTTTTCAATTTTATTTACTGATCATGAGATAGTATGATGAAAATCATAAAAATTAACAGCACTAGCTACTACTTTTACAAAATAAATTGAATCAATAAGGCCTTCATGAAAAATTTAGTTCTTGGTAACGAGGCGCTGGCACAGGGAGCAATTGACGCTGGTATTTCTGGTGTTTACGCCTACCCAGGCACCCCGTCAACAGAAATAACGGAATACATTCAAAAATCAAAAATTTCAAAAGAATTAGGAATTCATTCCAGCTGGTCTGTCAATGAAAAGACTGCCATGGAAGCGGCTTTGGGCATGTCTTATAGCGGCAAAAGATCTTTGGCTGTAATGAAGCATGTTGGATTAAATGTGGCTTCAGATGTTTTCATGAATATGGCCGTTTCAGGAATTAACGGCGGGCTGATTGTTGTCGTTGCCGATGACCCATCCATGCATTCCTCTCAAAATGAACAAGATTCAAGGTACTACGGAAAATTCGCCAAAGTCCCCATTTTAGAGCCTTCAAACCAGCAGGAAGCATACAATATGATGCATTATGCCTTTGACCTATCCGAAGAAACACAGCTGCCGGTCTTATTGAGGTTGGTCACAAGACTCTCTCATTCTCGTTCAGGTGTTATCTTCAAAGAGCGTCGTGCACAAAACGGCATACAGCTGCCTATTAATACAGATCGATTTGCCCTTATCCCATCCAATGCCCGAAGGCAATATGAGCGTTTGGTTGACAAAAAAGACCAACTGGTAGAGGCTTCAGAAGATTCTCCATTTAATAAATTAGGTCAGCATAAAGACCGATCACTGGGAATTATAGCCTGTGGAATAGGATACAATTACGTTATGGAAAACCTATCCGAAGACTTGGAATACTTCTCGCTGTTGAAAATATCTCAGTATCCAATTCCTAAGAAAAAAGTACAAAAGTTATTCGACGATTGTGATGAGGTTCTTGTGGTGGAGGAAGGATATCCTATGGTAGAAGAACTACTTTCTGATTATTTCACTAACGCGTCAAAAGTAATAGGTAAATTAAGTGGTGATCTGCCGCTTACAGGTGAACTTACTCCAAATAAGGTGGCCAGAGCCATTGGGCTTTACAGAAAGGAACCTGCTGCCGTTTCAGACCTCGTTGTAGGAAGAGCTCCTCAATTATGTGAAGGTTGCGGACATACCGATCTTTTCAAGGTCATTCAAGAAATTTTACCAGAAATTGGTCAGAAAAAAGTATTTGGCGACATCGGCTGTTATGCCTTAGGAGCTATAGCCCCACTGAACACCATAAACACCCTCATCGACATGGGAGCTTCAATTACCATGGCAAAAGGCGCTGCTGATGCAGGAATAGAGAATGCCATTGCAGTTATTGGTGACTCAACCTTTACTCATTCAGGCATGACAGGCTTACTCGAGGCTGTCAATGAAGAGTCTCCTATTACTGTTATTATTTCAGATAACTCAACAGTTGCCATGACAGGAGCCCAAGCTTCACTTGCCACAGGACGCCTCAGAAAAATCTGTCTGGGTCTGGGGGTTTTACCCGAGCATCTTAAAGTGATTATCCCCCTTAAAAAGAATTTCAAACAGAACCTTCAGGTGCTCAGGAACGAAGTCAACTACAAAGGAGTTTCAGTTGTCATATCGGAAAGACCCTGCGTTAGGCTAAGCAGGGAAAGTAAACAAGAGATCAAAGAAAAAATAGCCACTTTAAACTAATAAACCCCCATTCATGAAGTCTAATATCATTCTATCCGGAGTAGGTGGACAAGGAATACTTACTCTTGCAACAATCATCGACATCGCTGCCTTAAAACACAATCTTTTTGTAAAACAATCAGAAGTCCATGGCATGAGCCAACGAGGTGGTGCTGTTCAATGCCATCTTCGACTCTCCGACCAGCAAATATATTCAGATCTTATTCCTGAAGGTGAAGCTGACCTTATCATTTCTGCAGAACCGATGGAACTCTTGCGACATATGCCCTATTTAAAAAAATATGGCTGGATCATCACTGATTCAAGCACCTTTGAAAATATTGTCAATTATCCTGAAAAACACGATCTGTACAAACAAATCAAGACCCATTGCAACCATATAATCATCAGTGCTAAAAATTGCGCCAAGGATCTGGGCAACTCTAAAATGTGCAACATGATTCTGCTCGGAGCAGCATCGGCGCAGATTCCAATACCTGAGGAATTTTTCTTACAAGCCATTGACTACTTTTTTAGAGAAAAAAGTGAAAAAATAAGAATGAAAAACATCCAAGCTTTTAAAGCCGGGCAGCAGAAAGCAAAAGACTTTGTCGAATTTGCCTATTAAGATATAGACTTGCATTTTCTTAAATGCTTTTTTATCACAGTAGATAAAAGGCTGACACCTTCATCAATCGTATCTTTCGGCATATTGGAAAACGACAAACGAAGACGATTGTCTTTGGTGCTTTCAGGATCAAAGGTTCGGCCTGTTACAAAAACAACTCCTTTGGCCAGGCAATCTGTAAAAAGAGTGGTCGCTTTGATGCCATCCGGCAATTCAATCCAGACATAGAATCCTCCTTTGGGTGCATTCCATGTGACTCCGGCAGGCAGGTGTTCGCGCAAACTGGCCGCAAGTAATTCATATCTTTCCTTGTATTCAATTCTCAACAAAGAAAGGTAATCTTTCAGATATCCGCCTTTTATGAATTCATTGGCCAGAATCTGCATAAAGTTAGAAGTACAGGCATCAAGTGCCTGCTTAATAGATTCTGCTTTTTCAAAAATTTCTTCAGAAGAAAGCATATAACCTAATCGAAAGCCGGGGCCCAGTATTTTGGAAAATGAACCCGTATAAATAATATCTACATCATAGCCTGTATATGCCTTTAGTGGCTTTGTTAAACAGGCATCCTTTTCTTCAAAATACAGATCTCCATAAGCATCATCTTCAATCAGAATTATCCCTGTTCCCGACAAAACTTCCAATAATTCTCTACGTCGTTTTTCACTGTAAATTATCCCTGCGGGATTGTGAAAATTAGGCGTTATATACAAGAATTTCGGTTTAATTTTTGACACTGCCAGTGCTGCTTTAAGGGCGTCGATGTCAATTCCCTCCTTATCAATAGGAATCCCTTTCATCGTTGCCCCATAGGTCTCAAAAACTGATAAAGCACCTACAAAGCACGGACATTCAGCAAAAACAAGATCTCCTTCATTAATAAATTCTTGTGTAATAATACTAATGGCCTGTAAGGACCCTGTTGTCACCAACAACCTGTTCGATTCCATAGCGATCCCTTTGCTCGACAACATTTTTCCCAGTGAATTGATCAATGGAGGATACCCACTAATAGGACCATATTGAAAGCAACGTTTTTTATGCTCGGGATCTAATTCGGCGAAAATATCCTCTATTTCTTTTACTGGAAATAGATCGTTATTTGGCATACCTGCCGCGAATGAAATCAGACCTTTTTTAGAAGATTGCTTCATCAATAATTTAATGTCTTCTGAATGCAAGGAATTAACGGCTCTTGAAAATACATACATTTGATATTGAACTTAGAATCCTATCTCAAAGTTCGCAAATTAAAAAGGCAATTGACTTGATAAATATCATCTTATTCATGGTTTTTTTTAACTTAATTTACGTCTCAATATCAATAGGTTATGTTGCATCCCAAACTAATCAACCCGCGAAGTATTGCCGTAATTGGAGGATCAGACAATACAGAAAGTATAGGGGGATCTGTGCTTAAAAACCTTATTGATGAACAGTATACAGGAGCTTTATTTGTTGTAAACCCTAAAAAAGATAAGGTTCAGGAGCAAATTTGCCTCAAGAAGGTGTCTGACCTTCCACAAATAGACCTTGCCATAATTGCCATTCCTGCCTTTGATATTCTCGAGGTTGTCAAAGAACTACTGGAAACGAAAGAAACAAAAGCCTTTATTGTTTTCGCTGCGGGATTTGCAGAACTTGACGAACAAGGCCTGCTCATGCAGCATAAGTTAACAAGCCTCATTTCTGATGCGGGAGCTAGTTTATTGGGCCCAAATAATATTGGTTTGATCAATGAAAATTACGCGGGAATATTCACGAAACCCATTCCAAAAATCACTAAAAACGGAGTAGATTTTATCTCAGCCTCGGGCGCTACAGCTGTGTTTACCATTGAAGTAGCACAGCAAATGGGCTTGACATTTTCAAGCCTCTATTCTGTAGGAAACAGCGCTCAGATCGGTGTAGAAGAAGTTCTCGAACATTTAGACCACACCTATATCAATGGCACAAGCAGCCCTGTAAAAATGCTCTATATTGAAGGTGTGAAAAACCCAAAGAAATTATTAAAACACAGTCTCTCTTTGGGTCGAAAGGGCTGTTCAATTCTCGCCTTAAAATCAGGAAATACCGAAAAAGGAAAGGCAGCTGCTGCATCGCACACTGGTGCGATGGTCAATTCGAATGATTTTATCGAGGCGCTGCTTAAAAAAGCCGGAATCATCAGATGTCATAGCAGACATGAATTAGTGACCTGTGCAGCACTACTGCAAATCACTAAAAGAAGACCTTCAAACTTCGCTATCATTACACACGCCGGTGGACCTGCCGTGATCTTGACCGACACCCTCAGCTCTCATGGAATAAAGGTTCCCGACCTAAACAATGCCCACAGAAAAAACCTAGAACAAATGCTTCATCCGGGAGCCGCCACAAAAAACCCGATCGACATTCTCGCTACAGGAAATGCCAAGCAGTTAGATGAGGTGATCTCCTATTGCGAAAAGGAAATTGATGAAATTGATGGCATCATTATTATTTTTGGCAGTCCGGGTTTAGGGCAGATCAGAGATGCTTTTGAGGTCATTCACAAAAAATCAAAAGAATGCCGTAAATCCATATATCCCGTTTTACCTTCTGTCATAAACGCTCAAGAAGCCATTCAAGACTTTATATCAAAGGGAAACCGGGCTTTCAATGATGAATATCAATTGGGTAGCTGCCTTGGGAAAATAATACATTCAAAAGCTATTAACAATCCAGAGGTACCTGTTTCTGATGCAAACGAGCCTAAAATAAAAGAGCTCATACACAGCTTTGAGGATGGTTTCTTAAATCCATCACAGGTGTATGAATTGTTAACAACAGCTCATATTAAAATGGCCAAGCAGGTCCTTGTTAAAACAGAATCAGACCTTTTAGAGGCCGCCCGATCACTCACCTATCCTGTTGTGCAAAAAGTGGTTGGCCCATTGCATAAAAGTGATCAGCAAGGTGTTATTACCAGTGTCTTGAACATTACCGAATTGATGCATAATTTCAGAAAACTCATAAAACAAAAGGGAGTAAAAGCTGTATTGATTCAAGAAATGATTTCTGGAAAGGAAGTATGTATAGGTTCTAAATACGAAGCCGGCTTCCCTCCTCTTATTCTCTGTGGCGCCGGAGGAATATATATTGAAGCCTTAAATGACATGAGTACCGGACTTGTACCAATCGATCTGAAGGAGGCAAGAAATATGGTTGATGACTTAAGGATCAATACCATTCTTAAGGGAATTCGAGGAGAGCCCAAATGCAATCTCGAATCTTTTTACAAGGCCATAGAGAACGTATCAAATCTATTGTCGAATGCCCCTGAAATTGTTGAGCTCGACATCAATCCTTTGATGATCTCAGAGAAAGACATCATCGCTGTAGATGCAAGGGTTCGGATAAAAAAGAAGGCTCGTGAATCAGAATCGCACCACCTCTCCGCGCTGATCTGAGCTATCACTACCCAGGTAAAAGTCTTTATTTTTATTGATGATCCTTTTTCTTAGCTCAGCCATATCAGGTCTGCTCATTGCTTCCATAATCTGAGTATATGACAAAGTCGTTGAATCAAAAAACATGAGTTGACAATTCTTACGAATTGCATCTTTTTGACTCAATTTGACCGATGTCGTTTTTGAATGCATCATTTTTAGCCGTTCGAATACGTTTTCATCCTCCCCCAAATACGCCCAATGCTTAAGATCCTGCATTTTTGAATGCTTTGGAACACCCTTGATTGATTTTATCGAAATCATTGTCTTGATCAAGACATCTACAAGTTTATACAGGACTCTGCTTTTTTGAAAATGTTTCTTATGAAAAATCCCAAGGGCACCATAAAAGTTTTTTAAATAGAATTTATTTTTGATGGTACTTTCTCCTTTAAAATGTAAGACCTTGCTTGTTCCAATATAAAAGTTTTTATAGCCCTTCTTCAATATTCTATAACTCAGATCAATGTCTTCACCATACATAAAATAGTCCTCGTCAAAACCACCTAGCATCAAGTAAACTTCCTTTTTTACAAACATAAAGGCTCCGGTCAAAACATCTACCTCATCAATGGCGTCAAGCTCTAAATGACTTGCATAGTAATATTTCGAATATCCAAGCAATTTTGCCCCGGCTACTTTCATATCGGGAAAATTCCGTTTGCTTTCAGGCAAAAAACTCCCAGTTCCATCAATAAAACAAGGCCCTGCTGCACCAAAATTCTCTTGCTGATCGGCAAAATTCAACATTTCAGACAGCGTGGTTTCTGTCAGCATTGTATCTGGATTCAAAATAAGGAGATAGGCCCCCTGTGCCAAATCAACAGCCTGGTTATTCGCCTTTGCAAATCCAATATTTTCAGTATTCCGAATGACTCTAACATCAGAAAAACAATTGTCTAACATGGCACAACTATCATCACTTGAAGCATTGTCAACAACAATGATTTCAACATGACCTGCGATGTCAGAGCTCAAAACACTACGAAGGCAGTTTTCTAAGAAATAACGGGCATTATAATTTACAATGATGACTGAAATCCGAATCAAAAGTATAGATTTTTGGCAAAAATAGGACAATTTACTGTTTAGTTAAGACATAGCTTTATATTTGTTATTATATTGATCAGCATATGAAATCAGCAACAGTAAGGGAACTAAAAAAAGAACTTCAGGACAGATCACCAACCGAAATATTAGAATTGTGTCTGCGCCTGTCTCGGTTTAAAAAAGAGAATAAAGAACTGCTGACATATTTGCTTTTTGAGGCCTCTGATGAGGCCATGTATGTAGAAAGTGTGAAAGAAGAGATTGATGAAAAATTCGAAAAAGTAAATAGAAAAAGTCCGTATTTCGTTAAAAAGAGCATACGCACCATCTTAAATCACACTAAAAAATACATTCGTTACTCACAAAACAAAGAAACTGAGCTTGAGTTACTCATTTATTTCTGTCATAAATTAAAGGATTTCAAGCCCTCCATCCATAGAAACAGAAAAGTGGAAACCATCTATTTTCGCCTGATAGCCGAATGTAAGAAGAAGACTGGTTTGTTACATGAAGATCTGCAATATGACTTTTACCGGGAATTGGAAGCCTTCGAAGCGAGCTCCTAAACAACGCTATTGCTTAAGGCCTTGCTGAAAAGGAACCCTGTTCAGGATACTTCTTCCTAAGGTAACTTCATCAGCATATTCGATTTCATCTCCTACTGAGATGCCTCGAGCTATCGTTGTCAGCTTCACTTCAAATTTTTGTAATTGTCTATAGATATAAAAATTTGTGGTATCACCCTCCATGGTCGAACTTAGGGCTAATATAACCTCCTTTATTCCACCGCCACTTACTTTCTCAACTAGGTTTTCGATAGTCAGATTATGTGGCCCCACACCTTCAATTGGCGAGATTTTTCCACCTAAAACATGATACAAACCTTTGAACTGGGAGGTGTTTTCTATGGCCATGACATCTCTGATATCTTCAACGACACACAGTACCTCAGAATCTCTTCTTGTATTGGTACAAATCTCACAGAGTTCCACATCAGAAATATTATGACACTGTCTGCATAATTTTATGTCATCCCTAAAACTTTGAAGCGCCGATGTCAAATACTGGGTTTGATCTTTTGGCTGCTTTAGGAGATGCAATACCAACCGCAGCGCCGTACGCCTTCCTATACCTGGTAACTGAGCCATTTCATTTACCGCGTTCTCCAAAAGTTTCGATGAAAATTCCATGCCACAAATGTAATGTTTTTAAAAATTTATGAAAGGAAAACACCTTGTAAAAAAATATGATTTAAACATGTTTTTTAATTCAGTCTCAACCAGAAATAAATTATTTTTGCCATTCAATTTCTCTTTATGTCGCCTGTTTTGCTTTTAAGTATTGTATTGGTTTACTTTGTTGTTCTGATCGGCATCACGTACCTGACGGCTAAAGATGATAGCAACGACGCATTCTTTAAAGCAAACAAAAAATCTCCCTGGTATGTGGTCGCTTTTGGAATGATAGGAGCCTCTCTTTCTGGTGTCACTTTTATTTCCGTTCCCGGTTGGGTTGACAGTACCCAGTTTAGTTATATGCAAATTGTAATCGGATATTTTTTTGGATATCTCGTTATCGCCACCGTATTGCTGCCACTTTATTACAAAATGAACCTCACCTCCATTTATGAATACCTCCTTTCAAGGTTTGGCCCCAAAAGTCATAAAACAGGAGCGTTTTTCTTTTTGTTGTCTCGTATACTAATCGCTTCTTTTCGCTTGTTCCTGGTAGCATCCGTATTACAATACTTTATACTGGATGCCTGGAACATTCCCTTTGAAATAACCGTACTTATATCTGTTGTGTTTATCTGGCTGTACACCTATCGCGCCGGGATCAAAACCATCGTCTGGACCGATACCCTTCAAACTTTTCTTATGATTGCCGCTGTGGTATTCGCTGTGGTACTGATATTGAACCAAATTCCCATGACTTTCACCGAATTCACCCATACTGAAGGTTTCAAAGAACAACGTAAGATTATTTTTATGGACAGTTTTAAGGACTCAAAATTTTGGTTGAAATCTTTATTGGGTGGAATGTTTATTGCTATTGCCATGACTGGTCTCGATCAAGATAATATGCAGAAAAATCTAACTTGCAAAAACCTGAAGGAAGCACAGAAAAACATGATTTCATTAGGTTTGGTGCTTATCCCGGTAAATCTTGTATTCTTATTTCTTGGTGCCCTTTTATTCACCTACGCCGCTAGCCATCAAATTGACATTCCCATGGTTGATGGAAGAACAAAAACGGACCTGCTTTTTCCTGAAATAGCCTTAAATCAGGGTTTGGGAATAGAGCTGGGCATTGTTTTTATACTGGGCTTGATCGCTGCTGCCTATTCAAGTGCTGATAGTGCGCTCACCTCGCTTACCACCTCCTTCAGTATTGATTTTCTCGATCTGGAATCAAAATCAAAAAAAGCACAAAAACGAATTAGAAAAGTGGTGCATTTTTCATTTTCAATCGTATTGATCCTGATCATTATTGCCTACCGATATGTACTGCAAGACAATGTGATCAGTAGTTTGTTAAAAGTTTCATCTTTTACCTATGGTCCCTTGCTGGGCTTGTTCGCTTTCGGCATACTGACCTCTTACAAAATCAAGGAAAACTGGGTATTCGTTGTTTCGCTTACCGCCCTTGCAATCAGCTATACCATAAACAATTATTCTGCTGAACTCTTTGATGGATATCAGTTTGGCTATGAAATATTAATTCTGAATGGATTGCTCACATTTATGGGGCTCTATCTTATTCGCATTAGACAATTGAACTAAAATTTAACGTATTTTTGACGTATGAACAACGACCTCAGTAATTATCGAAAAAGTTACGAACGAAACCCATTGATCAGAGAAGATTTGCCTGAGAACCCTATGGAGCTATTCCAGAAGTGGTTTTTCGAAGCAGATGAATTTGATGGCCTCGAAGAAGCCAATGCGATGAGCGTATCGACCCTGGGCCTAGACGGTTTTCCTAAGACTCGTATCGTTCTGCTCAAAAAATATACCTGGGAAGGATTTATATTTTACACGAATTTTGAAAGCGAAAAAGGAAAAGCGATTACCGCCAATCCAAATGTCTGTCTCAACTTTTTTTGGCACGGTCTTGAAAGACAGATCATCATAAAAGGAAAGGCCGAAAAAATTGCTTCAAACCTTTCTGATGGTTATTTTGAATCCAGACCAGACGGGAGTAAACTTGGGGCCTGGGCCTCGAATCAGAGTCAGGAAATAGCATCAAGAGAAGATCTTGACAAAAAGCTTTATGAGATGGAAAAAACATATGAAAACAAAGACATTCCAAGACCTGAATTCTGGGGTGGCTTTATTGTCAAACCGATTTCCATTGAATTTTGGCAGGGGCGTCCTAACAGAATGCACGATAGAATTCTCTATACCTTGCAAGACACTTATGAATGGAAAAAAAGCAGGTTACAACCTTAATTCAAGGTTGAGATAAAATTAGGGTTGTAAAAAAAAAATATAAATCCAAAACAATCGTTCTCTTAATTGATTATATTTGATTATATCTTTGATCAAACTTGTGACTTGATAAAATGAAAACACTATTCATTGTACGTCATGCCAAATCCTCATGGGAATACGAAGGCATTAAAGACATAGACCGACCTCTTAAGAAAAGAGGAATTAACGACGCCTATTTAATATCTAAAGAGTTACAGAAAAAAATAGAAACACCTTCTGTTTTTGTTTCAAGCTGTGCCAACAGAGCTTTGCATACAGCAATGATCTTTAGTTATTCATTCAACTATCCACTGGCCAACTTAAAAATTAGCAAATCACTCTATAGCTTCAGTGATGGTTACCTCATAAAAACAGTAAAAGCGTTGGACAATGGATTTGATTCGGCCATCATTTTTAGTCATGACCATGGCATTAGCGATTTTGTAAACAAATTCGGTCACAAAAAAATAGACCATGTTCCTACCTGTGGCGTCGTAGCCATTGAATTTGACACAAAACACTGGAAAAATATCAAAGACGGTAAAACCTTATTTACAGATTTTCCAAAATATTATAAATAACCCCTTCACCCCCTCTGAAGTGAGGCGGTAAGAAGTGAGGGTTTCACTTCCAAGGTCCTCAGCTCTGAGGTCCTTAGATCCTTCGCCCTTATCTCTAAGGGGTTTACGATAAAAACTTACTTTACCTTATTAAAATGAAAAGGTTTGTTCATGGCCGATATTACAGCTGGGTCCCTTTTATAAACATCTTTCATAAAAAGCAGATTGTTGTTTTGATCAACCGCCGCAGTTAGATAAATCAAATAGATATTTACCGGTTTAGGTAATGTGATGGTAGTTGTTTTTCCTGATTTTAAAATCTCATTGATCTTATCCATGTTCCACACTTCAGGATCATCCATCAAACTCATCATTAGCCCCCATTTATCTTCGGTTCTAATGCAACCATGACTAAAGGCCCGATCCTGACGATTGAACAATCCTCTTGAAGGTGTATCATGAAGATAAACAGCATATTTATTAGGAAACATAAACTTGACTTCACCTAGAGCGTTCCAGGGTCCGGCTTTTTGTCGAATGGTAAATGGGAAATTCCCTCTTGAATATTGGTTCCAATCGATGTTCGATGGGTTCAAAACAGTCCCGTTTCTATCCAGCACTTCCATATGTTTAGCGGCCAGATAACCCGGATCTTTTTTTAACTTTGGAAGGGTTTCATGAGTTGCAATTGAATAAGGCAAGGTCCAGGTTGGATTCATCACAATATATTTCATGACTCCCTTAAAAACCGGAGATTCCTTATGGTACTTTCCTACAATAACTCTCGAATCAAAAACTTCCTGACGGTTTGTTATTCTCTTCACATGAAAGCCTGCAATATTTACGATCAAAAAATCTGGATCTGGATTATGAAATACCCATCTCGACCTCTCCAAATTCAATATTAACATATCTATCCTGTCTTCAATGGGCACCCTCATCTGCTCGACAGTTCCTTTTCCAATTACCCCGTCACTGGTCAGCTTATGTCTGAATTGAAACTTTTTAACAGCGGCTTCAACGATTGTATCAAATACCTTTTCATTCTCAGCCTCTTTTACTTTTAAATCACCAACCGCCAGTAAATAATCTCTAACCTCCACAATGCGATCTGCTGTATCTCCCAATTTTAAGGTTGCGCCTTCACTGACTACGGGCCATCCACCTTCGGAGGCCTCTTTTCTCAATCTTTTAAGATGAAATTTCATCAAATTATACATGTAATTGTTCGGTTTTAACTCTTCCAAAACCGATTTAATTCTTTTATTATGCAAGGTGGCGGTCAATAAACTATCCGGATTAGAAGGGCCTTCATTTCGCTCTACATCCCATGATTTTCTCAGATCTGATTGTTCAAGTTTACCTTCCAGAAGATGTGTTGCATACAAGATCAAGGCATCAGTAAGCAACAAATCTAAATCAGCTTTCTCAGTCACATCGAGTTTAGAATACGACGATTTCTCAGTAATATTCTTTATCATCTCAAGGTGGTAATCATTAGGCGTCAAGCCTTCATCATAAGAAGATTCCAAACTTTCTATCAGGTCTTTTTGATTTCTCGAATTGGTCCAGGCAGGTTCAAATTCTCTATTGGTATAAAACTGAGGAAGCTCCATTTGAGAGAACAATTCAATGCCATTCACGGCCACTGAATTCTGGCCTTCTTCTGAGGTGATTTTATTTTCAAGAACTTGGTTTACAGTCAACTCTTGTGAAAAGACAAAAGATGTTGTTAGGAATAAAAAAAATACAAAAAATGATTTGGTCATAATAAATGCAGGTTGAATTCAAACAAAAATATTCAATAATCATGAATTATGGGATACCTTAATAGAATAAAATTTTACCGAAACCATGTAAATCTTCAATGATAAATTCCTTCAATTGAAAGCTAAAAATAATTTCTATATTAGTTGACCTTATCAAAGCAAATCAACATGCCAGAAAAAGATCTAAAAAAATATTGGCGAATCAATTTAAAATATTTGGCAATTCTATTGTCTGTATGGTTTATCGTATCCTATCTTTTCGGAATTATTCTGGTCGACGAATTAAATGAAATAAAAATTATAGGCTTTAAATTAGGCTTTTGGTTTGCTCAGCAGGGCTCCATTTATTTCTTTGTGTTGATTATCCTTATTTATATCAAATTAATGAACAGATTAGACAAAGATTACGGGGTTAACGAATAAATTATGACTTTACAAATTTGGACCTGGCTCCTTATTGCCATTACTTTTTCTCTTTATATCGGTATCGCTATTTGGTCTCGGGCCTCTTCCACAAAAGAGTTCTATGTAGCAGGTGGCGGAGTTTCACCACTGGCAAATGGCTTGGCAACTGCTGCAGACTGGATGTCGGCTGCTTCATTTATCTCTATGGCAGGGTTGATCTCTTTTAGCGGATACGATGCTTCGGTGTATCTGATGGGCTGGACAGGTGGATATGTGCTACTGGCCTTATTGCTTGCCCCTTACCTGAGAAAGTTTGGAAAATTTACCGTACCCGATTTTATTGGTGATCGCTACTATTCGAATATTGCCCGATCCGTAGCTGTTTTCTGTGCCTTAATTGTTTCCTTTACCTATGTAGCCGGACAAATGAGAGGCGTGGGGCTTGTGTTTTCAAGATTTCTTGAAGTTGACATAACCACCGGCGTTTTAATTGGAATGATCATTGTTTTATTTTATGCAGTGCTTGGCGGTATGAAGGGCATCACCTATACCCAGGTGGCCCAGTATTGCGTACTTATTTTTGCCTTTATGGTACCCGCCATTTTTATTTCTATTCAAATGACCGGCATAGCGATTCCACAACTTGGCTTTGGTAGTGCCGGACCCGATGGCATCTATTTGTTGGACAAACTTGATGGACTTCACAGAGACTTAGGCTTTCATGAATATACTTCGGGATCAAAATCTAAACTGGATGTCTTCTTTATAACCGGTGCTTTGATGGTAGGTACAGCTGGGTTACCACATGTCATCGTTCGGTTTTTTACAGTAAAAAAAGTCAGCGATGCCAGAAAATCAGCAGGATGGGCTTTGTTATTTATCGCCATCTTATATACCACCGCCCCTGCCATTGCTGTATTCGCCAGAACCAATCTCATTCAAACCGTGTCTAACAAACCCTATGATGAGCTTCCTTCCTGGGTGAGTAACTGGGAAAAAACAGGATTGATGTCCTTTGTAGATAAAAATAACGATGGTAAGGTTCAATACGTGGCAGACCCCATGATCAATGAGCTGACCGTTGACAAAGACATCATGGTGCTGGCCAATCCTGAAATAGCGAAATTGCCCAATTGGGTCATTGCCTTGGTTGCTGCTGGAGGTTTAGCAGCTGCCTTGTCAACTGCTGCAGGTTTACTTTTAGTTATTTCTGCTTCTGTATCGCATGATTTGATAAAAAAAATGGTCAACCCAAAAATTTCAGAAAAGGGTGAATTGATTGCGGCCAGAATATCTGCTATAATTGCTGTATCGATTGCCGGATATTTCGGAATCAATCCTCCAGATTTTGTCGCAGCCACCGTAGCGCTGGCCTTTGGATTAGCAGCTGCCTCATTTTTCCCGGCTATTATACTTGGCATTTTTGTTAAAAGAATGAACAAGGAAGGTGCTATCGCTGGTATGGTTGTTGGTATGCTCTGTATGCTTTATTATATGATGAAGTTTAAATTTGACTGGTTCGGAGGCGGCACCGAGGATGATTGGTGGTTCGGAATTTCTCCTGAAGGATTTGGAACCGTAGCGATGATTATTAATTTTGTGGTGTCACTGGCAATTTCAGCGGCAACACCTAAACCGCCGGCCGAGATACAGGAACTGGTTGAAACTATTAGAATTCCCTCTGGTTCAGGGAAGGCCATAGATCATTAATCAGCTTATTCAGTCGTTCGTCGATTTTTTTTCACAACTTTAATGTTTAATTTTATATTGCCTCTGATCTTTTCAAAGATGAATTCAAGATGCCAATTTAATTGTTAAACTGCAGATAAAAATTTAATAGATATTTTATGAAATCTCTACAAATCAACACTTTTAAAGAATATAAAGAAAAATATGAACAGAGTGTCAATGATCCGGAAGGCTTCTGGGGAGAAGTAGCCGACCATTTTCAATGGAAGAAAAAATGGGACAAGGTGCTGGATTGGGATTTTTCTAAACCAGAAATTAACTGGTTCAAAGGTGCCCAGCTGAATATCACTGAAAATTGTCTTGACAGACACTTAGAAACGATCGGAAATAAAACAGCCATCATTTGGGAACCCAACGATCCTGATGAAGAATCCAGGTACATTACCTATCGACAACTATTTGTAAAGGTATCACGGTTTGCCAATGTGCTAAAAAATAATGGGGTCAAAAAGGGTGACCGTGTTTGTTTATACATGCCCATGATCCCTGAATTGGCCATAGCTATGCTGGCCTGTGCCAGAATTGGCGCGGTTCATTCGATTGTTTTTGCGGGTTTTTCATCATCAGCGCTGGCCAGCAGAATCAATGATTCAGCATGCAAAATGCTCATTACGGCCAATGAGGTTTACCGAGGCACCAAACCAATCAATCTAAAACAGGTTTGCGACCAGGCGCTGGAAAATACACCCTCCATAGAATCGGTCATTGTTTACAGACGTACGGTTGAGCCTACTGAAATGACCCCTGGCAGGGATAAGTTCTGGTTTGACGAACTTCAAAAGGTTGACAATTCTTGTGAGGCAGAAGCCATGGATGCTGAAGACTTATTATTTATCCTATACACCTCCGGATCTACTGGAAAACCAAAAGGTATGGTGCATACAACAGGTGGCTATATGGTAGGTGCAACCTATACTTTTGAAAATGTATTTCAATGTAAAAAAGATGATATCTACTGGTGTACAGCCGATATTGGCTGGATTACAGGACATTCATATATCATTTACGGCCCGCTCTGTGCAGGGGCTACGACAGTCATGTTCGAAGGCGTTCCATCTTTTCCAGATTATGGAAGGTTTTGGGAGATCGCTGACAAATTAAATGTGACTCATTTCTATACGGCTCCTACAGCCATTAGAGCTTTGGCAAAGCATCCTTTAAGTCTGGTGGAAAAACACGATCTTTCAAGTCTAAAAGTATTGGGATCGGTAGGAGAACCAATTAATGAAGAAGCCTGGCACTGGTATAATGACAATATTGGTAAAACAAAATGCCCTATTGTTGACACATGGTGGCAAACAGAAACCGGTGCTATGATGATCTCACCAATTGCCGGAATCACACCTACCAGACCCACTTTTGCCACCCTGCCTCTACCCGGAGTTCAACCTGTGTTAATGGATGAACACGGCGAAGAAATTATTCAAAAAAATATGGAACCTTCAGAGGGTCGCTTGGCGATGAAAGCACCATGGCCTTCTATTGCAAGAACGATTTACGGAGACCATCAGCGGTATAAGGATACCTATTTTTCCACTTATAAAAATATGTATTTCACTGGAGATGGAGCCTATCGAGATGCAAGTGGAAACTATAGAATTACAGGAAGAGTTGATGATGTTGTCATTGTTTCAGGTCATAATTTAGGAACTGCCCCGATTGAGAATGCCATCGACGAACATACAGACGTCGTAGAATGTGCCGTAGTAGGCTTTCCGCATGATGTCAAGGGAAATGCTTTATATGCCTATGTGACCACCTATGATGAGTGCACTACCCCAGATGATGAGCTACGAAAAGAAATCAACAAATTAATTGCCAGCACCATTGGAGCCATTGCGAAGCTGGACAAAATACAATTTGTGTCAGGACTTCCTAAAACACGTTCTGGTAAAATCATGCGTAGAATTCTGAGAAAAATTGCTTCGAAAGAGGCCGATAATTTGGGCGATATTTCTACTCTTTTAAACCCAGACATTGTCGAAGAAATTAAAGCAGGAGCTCTTTAAGAATTGACTAATTGCTCTGGAATCCTGTCAGCTAAATACATCGCATAATTGACAGGTTTAGGTGCATGGTATCAACCTAAATAAGTTACGAATAAACAAAAATAAATTTTCGTTTATTCGTAGCTTTTATGTAACTTAGGTGACATTAAATCCTATCCATGCCTATTAAAAGTTACTTAGCACATCCCCAAGATGGCAAATACAGTGAACTTCTTAATGAATTATCACGAATTAACGGCTGTGATATTATTCCGTCTACGAACCAGGAAATAGCTGTTCTGGTGACAGATACCCAAAATGAAATTGAAGATAACAAACTACTGGCTCAGATCAATGCAGTTGGAAGTTTGAAAATGCTTTCAATGGTTTCAGGATTTGATACTGATTCTAATATATAAATCATTATGATTAAAAAAGTTACGAGTAGAAGAGCATTTTTAAAAAAGATGGCAGCCGCTTCTGCAATGACTGCAGCCGCCTCATTTTTCCCTGGAATTGTATTCGCTGAAGAACAATTGAGCAACGCAGCTTCCTTTGGAGATTTAAAGTGGAACAAGGCACCCTGCAGATTTTGTGGCGTTGGTTGCGGCGTGTTGATAGGAATGGAAAATGACAAAGCAGTGGCCGTCAAGGGAGATCCTAAATCACCGGTAAACAAAGGCCTTTGCTGTGTGAAAGGATACCACCAAACCATCTGTATGTATGCAGAAGACAGGTTGAAAAAACCTCTTGTAAAAAAGAATGGCACCTATGTAGAAACCTCTATGAAAGAAGCCTTAGATCTCGTGGCCTCCAAAATGAAGGAGACTATAGATACACACGGTAAAGACGCTGTGGCTATGTATACTTCGGGCCAATCGACAATTCCTGAAGGCTATGTAGCTTCGAAATTTATGAAAGGTGCCATTGGCACCAATAATTTAGATTGCAATGCCAGGTTATGTATGGCCAGTGCCGTAACAGGCTTCCTCACCTCATTTGGGGCAGATGAACCCATGGGTTGCTATGATGATATTGATGAAGCTGATATATTTATCACCTGGGGAAATAATATGGCAGAAATGC
>CAYQPI010000008.1:0-2138 GCA_964419405.1 uncultured Flavobacteriaceae bacterium | reverse complement strand
ATCATTTTTCACCTAAAAATTACCCCTTATCGAGATCAACGGTCCTTCATATAGTAAATCTGCTGAACCTTTCCATATACTGCGATTCATATCAAACTTAGCTTTAAAGTACTTATAGCTCAGTCCCACACCAAAATTTTTGGAGATCTGATATGAAACAGAAGGAGATACATCCCATAAAGTCCCTTTATAATCACCTACCTGCAAAGAAAACCATTCTAAATGGGCACCAAGAGACCAATGCATTGTTGGGGTCCATAAATATCTGGCACCTACATTGGGTACAGGAGCAATCACATCAATATCTTTTTTAGTCAAATCCAGTTCAACATCTGTGTTTCCGACAAAAGCAACGGCCTGTACATAGGTTCTGATATTCATCGTATGCAAACCCAAACCAGCACTTAATTCATGCTTATCACCTGAAGAGATTACCCGGCCAAAAAACAATCGAAACATATCGACGTCAAATCCACTATTCAGTTCTACCCCAAGAGGGTAAATCGTATTATTCCATTTGAATTCTTCCTCCAAAACAATTCTCTGACTGTTTCTAACTGCAAAATAATTGACATTGGCAAACCACTTCATCTGTTTTGAAAAGCGCCAGGTAAAATTTGCATCAATGGTATTCCCTCGTCTGCTCAAGCCTAGAGTTTCTCCAAAATCAATCGGATTGCTCGGCAGGTTTCCATCAACATTCATTACAACTGATTTTGAGTTGGAAAAAATGCCCACTTCAACGATGTACCGGTCGGTGAGCAATACATGTTTTTTAGTTTCCAAATCACCTGTTGTCAAGGTATCAACATCTTGTGAAAACAACGACCAATGGCCGAAAATGAAAAAAATAAGTACAAATAAAAGCTTTGGCATTGACAATTTTTCTAATCGGCAATATTAGCATTATATTTTTATTCAGTTAAAAAGAAATGCTACTTCTTTTCAAAACTCAAAATATCTTAAAAAACTGATTTTTTTTTAAATTTGAGCAACATTGACTCCATGTTACTTTAGAAATAAGCTAGGAGTTTATAGACTCGAATTAATAAAAAGCCTCACATGAACAAACCTAAAAACACAACTTCCAGAAGAAATTTTATTAAAACAACAACCTTAAGTGCCGGGGGTGTCGTTGCGCTAAGTTCCTTTGATTCTATCGACAAGCCTGTGACCATGGAGGCAAAAGAATCTTCTGATCTGCATTTAGAAATGACGGGATACGATTACTCAAGGATGACAGGATTGTTCGATAAAAAAGTTGAGATTAAAAACTGTTCATATACCATGGTGAAATCAGGAGGGATCGGTGATATGAACATAAATACATTTAATGGCCCTCAAACTTATGATGTAACTGAAATAGGAATGGTGCCTTATATTTTGGCTTTTGCCAACCAGGGCTTTCGAGATTATACCCTTTTGCCCATATTTCCCCTGAGAATGTTTCGACATAAAAGCATTTTCATTCCAGCCGATTCTTCGATTAAAAAGCCTGAAGATCTAAAAGGTAAAAAAATTGGAACCCCGGGTTATTCTTCATCCTCCCTGACATGGATAAGAGGTATGATCAAAGATGAGTATGGAGTAAACCCTGAAGATATTGAATGGGTAATCGCAACAAAAGATTCCTCTGCAGACGTTTCTGGCAAAATATCAGCTCAGGAACAGGTGGTGCCAAATGGAATTTCAATTTCAAAGGGTACTCCGGGAAAAGATGAATCTGAATTATTGTTATCAGGAGAAGTGGATGCTCTCTTTCACGCAGCACAGCCAAAAGCGTTTATACAAGGAAATCCTGGTATCAAACGGTTATTTGAAGATTCTCGAAAAGCAGAACAGGACTATTATACCAAAACCGGCATTTTCCCTATCATGCATGCAATTGCCGTTAGAAAAGAGCTCTTAGAAAAACACAGCTTTTTATCTTCCTCCCTATTTGACGCCTATTCAGCCTCAAAAAAATTAGACTACCAATATATGATGAAACTGGGATGGGCCTATGACACCCTGCCCTGGTATGGTCAAGAGCTGGAAGAAACGAAAAAAGTGATGTCAACTAATTTTTATGCTTATGGCTTCGAAGAAAATCGTAATATTCTTGAAACTCTATGCAGGTATTGTTTTGAGCAGGGGCT
>CAYQPI010000007.1:0-23855 GCA_964419405.1 uncultured Flavobacteriaceae bacterium | reverse complement strand
AAATAAATCAACCAAAATCAACTAACCAAACCTTATCTTACATATTTTTATTGCGTTTTCTGCTCTAATAGTACTTAAACGCGTTACTTTTCTTTTTGTTGCAGTCTTTATTTATCAAATATTTAGTGAGCTTTTTTAAGTCGTCTCAAAAGACCAGCATGACGACTCTTATCCTTTTCATTTAGCTTTTACAAAATAAACGCTTCTTTTTGCTAATTTGTCACAATCAAATGTTAAAGTTTTTTATTCTAATTTCATTTCTTTAAATAATTTGCTTTCTAGATAATAGCAAATCAATATTCGTGCCAATTTAAACCAATGTCACATACTCACATGTTAATTAATTTATAAAATCAATCCTTTTTTTCTTCCCTTAAACCGCATCAATTCGCTTATTCACAAAGCCTTAGTCGAAAAAAATCAGAAATTCTTACAAGATCATGATCAAATTTTTCTTTTGTTATCACAAAAGGCCCATAGCTTCAACTGACTATTCAATTAAAAAAAATGGCCGCTAAAAACGGTCATACCAGGATCTTCAAAAAATGTCAATAAAATAAGTCAAAATATCCGTGAATTTTTATACGAATCGAAGAAGAAAAACGTTCTTATATAAGAGTTTAATCTTTTAAACTTTTGCTATGAAAAAAACACTTATTATGCTATGCGCTACATTGTTTTTTATTTCAAGTTATGCGCAGTCCTATGACGGGAAAGGAGACAAAAAAATTAATGTTGGATATGAAGCTTACGGCTTTGGAAGCGGAATCAAGGCAACTTTTGACTATGGTCTTAGCGATCTGTTTTCATTGGGTGCAGGAGCCAATGCCTATTTCAATGAAGGTGAAAACGATTATTACATTTATGCCAGATCACAGGTTCATTTGGGAATTGCACTAGACATGTCGAGAAAAATTGACCTTTATCCAGGTGTAGAGCTTGGATATCTCTCAAGTGAAAAAATAGGTATAGGAGCCTATCTGGGTGTTCGCTACTTTTTTACAAAGAAAATGGGCGTTTTTGCAGAAATTGGAAACAACGGATCAGTTGGTTTAAGTATCAATGTCTAGACTAAGGCATAAAAACCTTATCCAGTTTTTTAATACCAGACACCTTGTAATAGCCTTCCAGGCCACTTACAGTATAGAGTAAAACCGCTTCATCGTCTTCAAGATCAAAGGGAATCTTTTTTTCTTGTCCTGGAGGCGTATTGCCGTATTCTGCACTTGGGTCCTTATCTATAACGAGCTCTTTAGTTCTAAACCTGGAATAGGTTCCTTTAATTTCAAATCCAAAGCTATTAAACTCAGGAACAATGTCATACTCGTTATTCTGAAAGTATAATGTAGAAAAGGCAATGTTCATCGAGCTTGTGGTTCCTCTTAAAACAATAGTGGTTCCCTCAGTTCCCTGCTTACCTCCCACCCAATAGAAATAGCTCTTTTCATTAATTTCAAAAGGCACCGAAGTATCTAAATTCTGACTTTTACATCCAATGAGTAAAAAGGAAAGGGCTACAAAAAATAGATACATTCTGTTTGTCTTCATGGCAGTCATTTTATAATCGATTAATAGGCTCTTTCCTTTTTTCCTTCATAAAAATTCATAAATGCCTTGTTCACGACTTTCATTCCACCAGAGGTAGGAAAATCTCCGGTAAAGTACCAATCACCAGTATCATTCGGACAAGCCCTATGAAGGTTTTCAATGGATTGAAATATAATCTGAACCTCCGAATTGATGTTTTCTGTTTTTAATAATTCTGCGATTTTATCTGAAATCTGTTCTGCTGTAAAAGGGGCATAAATCTCTTTTACATGATTCACAGGGTTTTCTTCATTCTGGCTGGCCTTACACTTTTCATAAACCTCATCGATCAAATGATACTGATCAGTATCCTTCAACAAGGCTAATGTTGCTTTAAAGGCTATAAATTCGTCAATTCGAGCCATATCAATCCCATAACAATCAGGGTATCTAATTTGAGGTGCTGAAGACACAACGATTATTTTCTTAGGATTCAATCGATCCAAAATTTTAATGATACTCTTTTTTAAGGTTGTACCACGCACAATACTGTCATCTATGATGACCAAATTATCAGTTGGTTTCACAACGCCATAGGTAACGTCGTAGACATGGGCTACCAAATCATCTCTGCTATTATCATCAGTGATAAAAGTTCTCAATTTGGCATCCTTAATGGCAATTTTTTCAATTCTCGGTCTCTCCGAAAGGATTTCCGTTAATTTTTGAGCTGAAATATTTTTGTTGCCATTTAAAATGGTTTGAAGTTTATGCTCATTCAAATATTCCTCAGCAGCTTCAGTCATTCCGTAAAAGGAAGTTTCTGCCGTATTCGGGATATATGAAAATACCGTATTCGATATATCATTATCAATAGACTCAAGCACTTTTGGAAAGATATACTTTCCTAACATCTTCCTTTCCTGATAAATGGCAGCATCACTTCCTCTTGAAAAATAAATTCTTTCAAATGAGCACGATTTTTTTGGGAGCTGCTCCATCACCTGTTTGGTGCTTACTGTTCCATCCTTCTTAATGATCAGTGCATGTGCTCTTTCGATTTCCTTTACATCATCAAAATCAACATTAAAAACCGTTTGAATAACAGGTCTCTCTGAGGCAACCACAACAACTTCATCATCCTTGTAATAATAGGCCGGTCTGATTCCTGCGGGGTCTCTTAATACAAAAGCGTCTCCATGACCAATCATTCCTGCCATGGCATATCCTCCGTCCCAATTCTTTGATGCTCTGGACAAAATTCTCTGAACATCAAGTTCTTTGGCAATTAATGGGGAAGCTTCTTTTTTATTGATTCCCTTCTGCTTGAATTTATAATACAGGTCCAAAACCTCATCATCAAGAAAGTGCCCGATTTTTTCCATTACAGTTACAGTGTCGGTATTTTCTTTAGGATGCTGACCTAATTCAATTAATTCTTTCAACAAATCTCCAGAATTGGTCATATTAAAGTTTCCGGCAACAATGAGATTCTTATGTTTCCAGTTATTTTGTCTTAAAAAAGGATGTACACTTTCAATACTGTTATTTCCGAAAGTTCCATAACGAACATGTCCCAAATAAATGTTTCCCAAATAGGGCATATTTGACATCTGCCAATCGAGGTCATTTGCCTTATCCGGATGATCGGCGATCACCCCGTTCAGGCGAGAGTTAATTTTAGCAAATACATCTTGAATAGGCTGTTGTTCGTTTGATCTGACCCGACTAATATATCTGGTTCCTGGATCTACATCGAATTTGATACTGGCAAATCCGGCACCGTCCTGACCTCTATTATGCTGCTTTTCCATTAAGAGATACATTTTATTGATCCCGTAAAAAGCAGTTCCGTATTTCTCTTTATAATATTGAATGGGTTTTAGCAATCGAACCATTGCAATCCCACATTCATGTTTTAACTCGTCACTCATTTTCTTTGACTCTTAGTGTGTTAATTCTATTTCAAATTGAGTTAGTTGTTTAAATTGCTTCAGCCTGTTCTGTATTTCTTCCTGACCGAGATTCACCATTCTTTCCGTACCAAATTTCTCCACACAAAACGACGCAAAGTTGGACCCGAAAATGACGGCCCTCTTCATGTTCTCGAAAGACACATCTGAGGTACTTGCCAAATATCCAATAAATCCACCGGCAAAAGTATCTCCAGCTCCGGTTGGATCAAAAATCTCTTCCAATGGCAAGGCTGGTGCAAAGAAAACATCTCCATTGTTAAACAACAAGGCCCCGTTTTCTCCTTTTTTTATGACCACATATTGAGGCCCCATTTCATGAATAACCTGTGCAGCCTTTACCAAAGAGTACTCTCCACTCAATTGCCTCGCTTCTTCATCATTTATGGTAATCACATCGGTCTTGGCAATCACCTCTTTCAGCTCATCCATGGTGTTGTCCATCCAAAAGTTCATCGTGTCAAGAACTACTAATTTGGGTCTTTTTGAAATCTGGTTGATCACAGACATTTGAACGGCCGGGTGTAAATTTCCCAACATCAAAAACTCACAGTCTTCAAAATTTTCAGGAACCACTGGATTGAAATCTGCCAATACATTTAAATCTGTGGCTAGTGTATCTCTCGTATTTAAATTGTAATCATATTTACCGCTCCAAAAGAATGTTTTTCCTTCTTTTATAATCTCAACTCCCGTCAAATCTATGCTTTTGTCGCTGAGCATTTGTAAATATTCTTGTGGAAAATCACCTCCTACCACTGAGATAATTCCGGCATCCAGGCCAAAATAAGAGGCAGACAACCCTATGTATGTTGCGGCTCCTCCCAATATCTTTTCTGTCTTTCCGAACGGTGTTTCTATTGCATCAAATGCAACTGTTCCAACAATTAAAAGTTTTCCCATGTCAATCCAAATTACTTATTTTTGCAAAAATAAGTTTAAAAAATGACTATTAAAGATTTACAGGAAGAAATTATCGAAGACTTTGATCTCTTTGAAGATTGGATGGAACGATATGAATTCATCATAGAAAACGGAAAAACGCTGCCTAAAATCAAGGATGAAAACAAATCTGAAGACAATATTATAAAGGGATGCCAGTCAAAAGTATGGCTACATGCAGACTATACCAATGGAAAACTTCAGTTCACCGCCGACAGCGATGCTATTTTGACCAAAGGTATCATCTCCTTGCTTTTAAAAGTCTACAACAATCAAAGCCCTGACAATATCCTTGCGAATGAACCTTATTTTATCGATAAAATTGGGCTAAAGGAACATTTATCTCCCACCAGAGCTAATGGCTTGTTGTCAATGGTAAAACAGATCAAACTTCTTGCCCTGGCCTATAAAACTAAAAACTCCTAAGGGTAGACATTTTGCCGTGAATTTGCATTAGTGTATCTTTGCCCTTATTTAGAATGATTTTAAAGTACCGCCATGAATGAACAATTAAAGGAAGATCTTGGAGAAAAGATTGTCGCAGTCATCAAAACAATATTTGATCCGGAAATCCCTGTAGACATCTATGAATTAGGACTTATTTATGATGTTTTTGTGAATGAAGATACAGATGTAAAAGTGCTTATGACCCTAACATCTCCAAATTGTCCGGTTGCCGAAACTCTGCCGATGGAAGTTGAAGAAAAAATTCGATCTATTGAAGAGGTTAGAAACGCAGAGGTCGAGATCACCTTTGACCCTACATGGACCCAGGATATGATGAGTGAAGAAGCTAAATTAGAGCTAGGGTTTTTATAGTTCGCTAGTTCCAAATACAGAAAATATGTCTGGAGCAATAATCAATAGAGTTGCCAATAGTAAACTAATAACATTTGATCTGGAAGACTATTATCCTTCTGGAGAAAGAACTGTTCTCGATATTAGTGCCTGGTTATTTGAAGGGGTTATTTTGAAAGAAAAAGATTTTAGAGAGGCCGTACAAAATCATGACTGGAGCCAATATAAAGATCGTTTTGTCAGTATGACCTGTTCTACTGATGCCATAATTCCTTCTTGGGCTTATCTTTTAATCAGTACCTCCTTAACTCCTTATGCCAAAAAATTTGTTGTGGGAGACCTGGATCTGCTTGAAAATTCAATCTTCCAGGATATCATCGCTGGCATATCTCTTGAACCGTTTAAAAATGCACCTGTGATTATCAAGGGCTGTTCAGATAAGCACATTCCTGACTCAGCCTATGCCTATCTTACCCAAAGATTAACTCCTGTGGTTCGATCTCTTATGTTTGGTGAAGCCTGTTCAAGTGTTCCTTTGTATAAAAAGAAAAAATAGATCCACTTTATATATGCTTTTATTTGGTTATTTTTGAAGCTTAATAACCTAATTATTTTCCCCATGAAAAAATGTATCCTTGCCTTGGCTTTGATCATTGGTTTTGGCAGTCTTACTGCTCAAACCAAAGAAGAATTAAAAGCCTTACAAAAAGAAAAAAACGATTCAATTGCTGTTCTTAAAGGAAAAGCGGATGCCATTCAGGCTGAAATAGATGCTCTGCCTGGTTGGAGATTCAAAGCCACTGGAACCATAGGTGGTAGTATTTCAGGATTCAATAATTGGTATTCGAAAGAAACACCAAATTCCTCTGTTGGTAATTTTGGAGTCAATATAAATGCCTATGCTGACTTAATAGAAGAAAAGTATTTTTGGAAAAATGCCACCAATATCAATATTGGATGGGTAAAATTTGATGATAAAGATGATACCTCAGACAGTGAAGATTATGAAGTTGCCACGGATGTTTTTAGTCTTAGTTCCTTGTACGGTTATAAGGTAAGTAAAAACTTTGCAGTCTCAGCATTGATGGAATACAGATCTACACTAGTCAATAATTTTAATGATCCTGGTTTCTTAGATTTGGGTGTTGGTGGAACCTGGACCCCTGTATCTAATTTGGTCGTCGTTATTCACCCTGCCAACTACAATTTTGTATTCAGCAGTGGAGATGCCCAATATGACAGCACTTTTGGTGCTAAAGTAGTTGCAGATTATACAAAATCATTCGGAGGACTAAATGTCAAGTCAAACTTATCCGTTTTCTTGAGCTATGAAGGATCAGATTTTTCAAATTATACCTGGACAAACTCATTTAGCTATACCTTCTGGAAATCGTTGGGTGTAGGTTTCGATTTTGGACTGAGAAAAAACAAGCAGGAAGCTCTTAATTATGAACTTGGATTTGATCCTGATGCCACATTTGAAACCATTGATAATGATTTACAGTCATACTGGTTACTCGGTTTAAATATCACCTTAGACTAATCTTTTTTTATATTTGGAAATCAATTTATTGAACAAAGATTTGCTGTACTCTTTTAGGATAATAGATTAATTTAATACATTAGCGTAAAACAAGATCAATGACCCTATTAATCGTATACGGAGTTCTATCCATATGCTTTTCTTTTCTCTGTTCGATATTGGAGGCTGTTTTGTTGAGTGTCACTCCTACTTTTGTCACGGTGAGGATCAATGAAGGCAAGGCCTATGCCAAAACATTGAAAAAACTTAAAGAACACATAGATCAGCCATTAATTACGATTTTAACCATCAATACGATTGCCCATACGGTAGGGGCAATTCTTGTTGGTGTTCAAGCCGAAAAAACCTTCGGTTCTGGGAATAGTGCCTTAGGAATCGTATCAGCGGTAATGACCTTCTTGATTTTGGTATTATCTGAAATTATTCCAAAATCCATTGGGGCCAACTACTGGAAAAATCTTGCGAATTTTTCGACTAAAATGATTGTAATTCTAATGTTCCCTTTAAAGTACACAGGTATTTTATGGTTGTTGGAATTTACGACTAAAATCGTGGGTAAAAGCGCACATGAGACGAATGTCAGCCGTGAAGATTTTCATGCCATGGCTGATATAGCTCAAGAAGAAGGCGTCTTTCAAGAGTCAGAAAGTCAGGTTATTAAAAACATCATTGACTTTAAAAATATGGCCGTAAAAGACATCATGACGCCGAGAACTGTGGTTAAAACTGCCCAGGAACAGATGAAAATAAAAGATTTTTATGATCAAAATCCTAAACTTAAATTTTCGCGAATCCCAATTTATAAGGATTCATCTGATGATATCTCCAGTTATTTTTTAAAAGACGAGCTGTTCGAGTCTATTATTGATGGTAACGGCGAAAAGGAATTAAAAAGTATCGCCAGAGAAATTTTTGTCGCGAACAGGGAAACACCCATCAAAGATCTGTTTGATCAACTTATAGACAAACAAGAACATATTGCCTTGGTCGTAGACGAATTTGGAACAGTCAGCGGTATTGTATCTCAGGAAGATATCATAGAAACCCTGTTCGGTTTTGAGATTGTTGATGAAAGCGACGGAGACGAAGATCTGCAGGTGCTGGCCCGCAAATTATGGAAAATCAGAGCCAAGCGTCTCGGAATTATTGAAGATGATTCTGTTAAGGAAGACGATTAGCTTTGCTCATCGTATTCTTCGTATAAAAAGTTATTATACGGAAACCTCGTTATATGAATCTTCTTGACCTCATCAAAAACCCTTTTCTTAAACTCCTCCAAATTATCTTTGTTAAGAGCTGAAATAAAAACACATTGGTTCTCCATTTTTGCATACCAGCTCTTTTTCCAATCTTCTAAGGAATAATGTTCCTTGCCTCGTTCTGTTGTAAGATCATCTTCATCAATAGATTCATGCTCAAAAGCATCAATTTTATTAAAAACCATGATGGTAGGCCTCACAGACTTGTCATTCTCAGGTGTAATCTCACTAATAATTTTATTGACAGATTCAATATGGTCTTCAAAATTCGAATGAGAAATGTCTACTACATGCAATAAAAGGTCTGCCTCCCTCACCTCATCAAGGGTTGATTTAAATGACTCTACCAGTTGAGTAGGTAATTTCCGTATAAAACCAACCGTATCAGTTAACAAAAAGGGAATATTTCTGATCACAACCTTTCGCACTGTCGTGTCTAAAGTCGCAAATAGTTTATTTTCAGCAAAAACGTCGCTTTTGCTAATGACATTCATCAGCGTTGATTTACCAACATTGGTATATCCAACCAGAGCAACTCTAACCATTTTCCCACGGTTCTTTCGCTGCACGGCCATTTGTTTATCTATCTTCTTCAACTTATTCTTAAGCAAAGAAATCTTATCCCTAATAATTCGTCGATCTGTTTCGATTTCAGTTTCACCAGGACCTCTCATCCCAATCCCTCCTTTTTGACGTTCCAGGTGCGTCCACATTCTGGTTAGTCTGGGAAGTAAATACTGACATTGTGCGAGTTCAACCTGAGTTCTTGCGTATGAGGTCTGAGCTCTTTGAGCAAAAATATCAAGAATAAGGTTTGTTCTGTCCAAGACCTTACAGTCGAGTAGTTTTTCTACGTTTCGTAATTGGGCCGGGTTCAATTCGTCGTCAAATATCACCGTTTTGACTCCAGCCTGCTCAATATAGGAACGAACCTCTTCAATTTTACCCGTACCAATAAATGTTTTCGGATTTGGGAACTCCAGTTTTTGAACAAATCTTTTCACCACTTCTCCTCCTGCAGTATAGGTCAAAAACTCCAACTCATCTAAATACTCTGCAGACTTCTCCTCGTTCTGTTCCTTGGTAATCACACCAACTAAAACGACAGTTTCTATTTTTGAATCCCTTTTTTCTAACATGTCGCAAATTTACAACCCTTTTTATTCTTATCTAATTGATTTTTCCTATTTTGGACCAACGCTCCATAAATTTCTATGTCAAAACCATTTTCCATAGCTTTTTACAATTTAGAAAATCTTTTTGACCCTCTGGAAAATGACAAAACCCTTGACAAAGATTTTACACCAAATGGGATCTACAAGTGGGACCGTGATAAATATCTTCATAAAATAAATAACCTTTCCAAAACAATTTCAAAAATAGGGCTCACCCGATGCGATACACCTCCCGTTTTAATAGGAGTTTGCGAAGTTGAAAACGAAGCCTGTCTTTCCGATTTAATCAATTCATCATCATTAAAACCCTTTGATTATGACTTTATTTTTCATAAATCTCCTGATCAAAGGGGAATTCATGTGGCCTTATTGTTTCAAAAAAAACATTTTCAAGTCAAGGTTAAAAAGTCGACCCCCATACGATTTAGCCATGATTTTGAAACAGAGCGAACCCGTGATATTCTGCATATAAAGGGTCGATTATTTGATAAACCCATACACCTGATTCTAAATCATTGGCCCTCAAGGTCTGACGGTACAAGCAAAACAAAGCATAAAAGAAACAGTGCCTCCAATGAATTGCTCAAACTAGTTGACAAAATCAATCATTCTGAAAAACAAGCGAATATCTTTATCATGGGTGATTTTAACGATGAACCTTCTAGTGAAAGCTTAAAACCAATTCTCGATCTGGGTTTTGAAAATCCGATGCTCGAATTCCAAAAATTAAAAAAAGGCTCGGTGAAGTTCAAAGGAAAATGGATCATGTTTGATCAGATACTTTTTAATCACAACTTAAAAAATACATCCTGGTTCAATTATTTGTCAACACAGATTTATGTTGAACCAAGCCTGATACAAAAATCGGGCAGACACCGTGGGGCACCTAAACGGACTTTTAATGGCAGCTACTATCTCGGCGGCTACAGTGATCATTTTCCGGTCTTTCTCTATTTTGAATTTGATGAAGATGCTCCGCAAAATTCCTGTTAGCATCATTGATATTCTCCTAAAATAAGGATATTGTCTATATCATAGGTAGTAGATATGCCAGGGTCAGCACCTAAATACCGAAATGCCAGATGTATTTTTTCCTGAAAGCAGCCCAGCTGAATTTGACCTGAATTTTTAAAAACCCTGTTGGCATCATCTCTTGATCCTATTGACACCTCAGCCTTTAACTGATGCCAGTTGGCATCGAAAAAATCTCCTTTATAGTCTGAACTATACCAAAGAGTTAAGGCCGAGCCTTCTTCAAAAGTTGCTCTTGAATCAAAAGACAAAATGGCACTTTCTTCTTTGCTTAAATCAATCTCAGGACTGATCAACCAGGCATCCATCACATACTCATCAGTGTTATAGGCAGAAACCTGTACAAATATATTGTCATTACTGCTACGTTTTCTGAATTTTGCACTCCCAAAATTTACATTCAAATTATGCCAGCCAATATTATTAAGATCTGAACTACTTTTTAGAGCATCAAAATTTTCATAAAAAATGACTCTTTTAAGATCCTCAGACTCTTTTTCCTTACAATCATATGGTTCGGGATCACATCGAGAATTTTGGGATACATGAAGATCGTGTAGGCTATTCAGCATTAAATTGATATTCCCTGAATAATAATCTGAACTCAGAACTGCCCGAATATGAAACGTTTGTTCAGGTAGTATTTGTGTCTTGAATTTTGCATAAACACTCGAAAAAAGCAAGGTCCTCTCCAAACCCGTGCATTGCTCTATGATCCGTTCTCCGTTATAGGTGTCATATACTTCTGAAGAATATGTTTTTCCCACATCATTTTGCGAAAATTGAACATTATTTAGTTCAACATACCTGTTCATCATGGCTGTTGAAACATTCTGCAATTCGATCTGTTCTGGTATGATCTGTTCTGTCTGCTCCAATCTGACTATATAATCATCCAATAAGGATGTGGGAATTTCTTCAACAATTCCTTTTAAAAGGTAACCAACAACATACTTTCCGTTTACTTTTTGCATGCTAAGTCCTCCCAGTTTTAATAATAGTTTGCGTCCAAAATTATACCTGACGAAATAGGACCTTAGGTCAATCTTAATTTCAAGACCATAGGAGGGATTTCCAAAATGGTCTTGAACAACAAGCGTTTTGTAAAAATTCCCCGCCTCATCGCTTGAAATTACATAGGCATCAATTATAAGATTATCTGTTTTCCTAAATGAAAAAATAGGCTGATTAGCCTGTTCATAAGAGCTAATTATTCCTCCCATGTTGGTTGTCGCTTCGAATTCCTGCCCATCTAAACCAAAGGCTCCCACAGCAAACTCTGGTGTTTCAACACAAGAGAAAAAGAAATAAAACATCAAGCAAAAAAGAGAAAATGTCAACCTAAATTTCATAATCTTATATAAATGGATGTAAAAAATGTACTGCCATAACTAAACCAATATTTGGGTCCAAAAAGTGGTTTTTCTCTTATTTTGTCCTCTAATAAACTCCAATAGTTTGCGTTTCTGGATTGTTCAAACCCTCCGGTTTTATAAACTGAATTCAAGAGATTATTTATCGATACAAAAAAGCCCAGATAGAAATTTTTGATCTTCCATGATTTTCCACCTACCAAATTCAAGGTCCAATATGCATCAAGCGACTCCTGTTTTAGAAGCATCTGTGCCTTTTCAGGATCTACCTCACCCATGAGTAAACCGTCAGTGTCCAGATAGAAATTTTTCGTTCTGGATATTGGCGCTACTGAAATAAAAGAATTCTCAAATACATTGACACTGGCACTCAACCACCAATATTTTGGACTTGAATACTCAAAGCCTGCAGAGAATGCATTTTGTGGTCCTGAAGACGAGAAATAATTTCTTAAACGAGCGGGTCCTAAATTCAAGGAGTGATCAATCGAATTGGAGCTAAGATATAGGTTCGGATCAGAAGTATAAACAGCGTAGCCAAGAGCACCTACGGCCTTGAGCTTTACACCAGAATAGACTTTGGCTTCAAGAGCAAATTCTACACCTGAATGCAGTTTATCAATGCCTGTCAACACCTCCTGAACATAAGCACTTCTTTCGTTATTTTCTAATCCTATAAGACCATCAGCATAGTAGAAAGATAGGTTAGTTGCATCTGAAATGTTTACATAGTAGCCCGATAAGGATGCATAAAACACTGGATGCCTCCATGTGTAATTTATATCGAAGCCACTTGAAATTTTATTTCTAAGTCCAGGTACGAGATTATTACTCTCCCGAACATTGGTAAAAATGTCTTTCAATACCGGTGTATCTTCCAGATGATTCACATTAATTGATACAATATGCCTCCCCGAAATGCGATAAGAATAACCCATTTTAATCCTTTTATTAAAAAAATGAATTGGTTTGCTTTCGCCAAAAGACAGGCTACCAGGATTTCTTCCATTTTCATAAAGTCCGTTGCGCTGATAGTTTTGACTTGAAATTTCAATTCCACAATAGGCCTCACTTTTTTTAGACATATAATGCATCGCAGCATGCGTTCTGAATTCAAGAGAACCTAATTCATAATTATATCTGAACCTTTCGTTCTCCCCAACAATTCTATTGGGGTATGCAAGATTGTTTTGAGCCACATGAAGGTCATCCGAAAACGAATCAATATCGAGATATCCTGTTCCCCCCAATAAGTCGGTCATAAATGCATAATTCTGTGCCTTAAAACTTCTGAGAAAAAATGAGCCTGATAGTTTAAAATTAGTATTCAGAGTAGTTGAAAATGATGATTGAAAGGAAATATTTTCACTTTCTTCAACGTCCTCATACAGAGCATAGATTGAATTTCGGCCCTCTGGTTGGTTTAAATTTGCCTCGTACAAACTATTCCAGTCTATTTGTCCCTTATTCTTGAATTCCTTTTCAGCTAAAAACGCTTTGCTATAATCAGTATTTGTAGAGGAGCGTAAAAAATAACTTGGTAACTTTTGATAGTATGTGGCATCTGGGTTACTGCCTCCTCCAACAGTTGTGTAAAAATTACCAAGCAGAGAAGTTCCACTAAAGTCTAACCTGCTAGACGATATTTTCCCTTTTTGATAGGTTACATGTGCATCAAAACTCCATAAGGGATTTGGTTTGAAATAATAATTTAATTGAAGAATGGGTTCAAGAATTTTCTTAACTCTTGAATTTCTTTTCTTTCCAGATTGATATCCCCAATAGGAATTATAACTATTGTCCTTTAGTTCGAAAACTTCATCTGTCAACGGAGAAGACTTACCACGTTGGTTTTGCGCAAAAATGTACGAAAGGTTAAAATGATGTTTTTGACCCATATTTCTATCTATGGATATAAGAAATGAATTTGCCTGATAATTGGTGCCTTGTCTAAATCCTGATGCGGCATTTCTCAACGAAGCTGACAACATGAATGACCATTTCTCTTTGAACAGACCAGAAGCATAGGTAATCATGGATCTATGGCTGTAATTTTTATTTGCAGCTGCTATTGATACTTTCATGCCTTTCCTTTGAATCATGCTGCTTGAAAGCATATTTATACTTTTTGCCATTCCTCCCAGCGCGTAATCTGTTGGTCGCATTTCTCTGAAGACTTCCTGTCTTCGAAGCGCGTCATTCAATCCTCCCCAATTACTCCATTCTGGCCTTCCGCTAAGCACCTTGTTCAATCTAACTCCGTTCAACATAACAAGTCCCTGTTCTGAACCAAGAAATCTTCTCCTGAAAAAATTACTGCTAAAATCAAAGGCAGTAGTTCTGGAGAATACATCTTTCCTTGAACTGAGCAATCCAGAAATATTATTAATGTCAAAATTGTCTGCATCAAATCCTTCATCACTCATTTCAATCATTGCTTCATTCATATTATTTTTATACTTAGCCAGCATTTTAATCGTCCCTAAATCCAGCATCTGTTTGCCTTGAGCGTCCTTGAATTCAATTTCCTTTGTTGCAAAGCCTTTGAGTTCATATCTCATTGTATTCGTTTGCTTCAATTCAACTGCCATGCTGAAAAATCCTTCACGATCAGTGAGAATCATCCTCGAATTTGCTTTTAAACGAACCCTGACTCCTGCTAAGGGACCTTCTGAAATACTATCTATTACTCTTCCTTTTATTGTGATCTGATTAAAGGCTGATGGTATAGCTGAAAAGCAAAAAATTAGTAAAAGGACGAATTTTGACTGCATCTTTTTTCATATACTCAATCATCTATTTTGATATGTTTAATTGTAAAAAGTAAACAAGTCACTAAAAGATCTATTGCTGACTTATTACTATCCTGGTCATTGAATGCTATATGATCGTATATATATATCTTGCATTGCATGTATGCCTTACAATGGCATTAAGGCCTCAAATCATAAAAAAAACCACATCAACTGAGTTTGATAAAACGACCATAGCCTTCTATAATGCTGAAAACCTGTTTGACACTTTTAATGACTCCCTTACCTACGATGAAGACTATACTCCAGATGGGAAAAACCAATTTACAATTGAACAATACAAAAAGAAAATTCATAATACCGCCAAGGTAATATCTGAGATAGGATCTAAAAAAAACAAAACGGGCCCTGCAATAATTGGTCTTGCAGAAATAGAAAACTACACCGTTTTAAAAGACCTCATAGATTCAGACCAGCTAAGCAGGGCTCAATATCAAATCATTCATCAGGATTCTCCCGACAGAAGAGGTATCGATGTTGCATTGCTCTATCGCGAATCTGAATTTCTTCCCTTAGAGGTGGAATTCAAAGAGGTCAAATTATGGAACGAACTGGGAGAAAGAATCTATACCAGAGATATTCTGCTTGTCAAAGGAATTCTTGAAAATGAAGAACTTTATTTGATTGTTAATCACTGGCCTTCAAGGAGAGGAGGCAAGCAAAGAAGCGAACCAAAACGGGCTAAAACGGCCTATTTAGTACATCAAATGATCAGTCGTATTCTATTAGAAAATCATAACTCAAAGATTCTAATTCTAGGAGATTTTAATGATAATCCAACGGATAAAAGCATAAAAAAGGAATTATTAAAACCCATAAAAATTCTAAATGATGAATATTACACCTTTTATAACCCCATGGAATTCATGTTTAAAAAAGGATGGAATTCATTGTCGTACAGGGATGAACTGCATTTATTTGACCAAATCATTTTGTCCTCCAATCTTAAGCTAAAGGGTGATTTTATCAATGTGTTTCAGTTTTATCGTGCCGGAATTTATAATCCAAGTTATCTAACATCCCATAAAGGGCCCTATAAAGGATACCCTAAGAGAAGTTTCCAAAACAACAGATTTGCAGATGGATACAGTGATCATTATCCAGTCTATGTTCAACTGATCAAGGTGCGCTAATAATCGATCCTTCTTATTCTATATCCATTTCTTCAACTTCCACAATTTCATTCTTTTTATAGACTACTTTGGTTTTTTTGTCCATAAACCAATAATACCAGGTGCCCACCTTGTCTCCATGATTATATATAGCCACACATTTGCGGTTACCATTTTGGTAGTAACTCTCCCAGGAGGCATGTAGTTTTTGATCTTTATCTAAAAAGCCATGTTGCATTATTGAGCCATCATCATAGTAAACGGTTACCTCAAACAGATCGCCGATGGGTTCAATTTTTTGATTTTTTACCTCTTGAGCATAAACTAGAGCAGAACAAAAACCGATGAATAATAAAATGATTAACTTTTTCATTAATTTAGTCGTTTAAAGCCTACCATAAATGTAGGCCTATTTAGATTTTCATCCTATGACAATTGTCATTCAATAAAGTATTGCCATTGAGCTCGTTATCGCCTAAACTATTAGTCCTCTATTCCCTGACACTTATATGCTCTTTAAGAGCAAGCTATTCGGCCTTTGCACAAGATGACTGGATTAATTATGTCACTATGAAAGAGAAAGGTGTCATGTCAATTTCGATTGATCTTAGCCTCGATCTGGTAAAACCGAACTATAAAAACCTCTTGATCGTTGGTGGGCAATTTCAGGATTGCTTTGGTAACGGTTTTCCACAAGAAGAAGGCTTAGAGAGTTTATTCTCTTTCTCAGATTCCATCGCAAGAACCATTGACAAGGTCACCCTTAAGCGCCTAACAGGATTTATGACATATCAATGTATGGGCTTTGATGTTTTTTATGTCAAGGATACCATGGGTCTGAGAACTGCCTTAACAAAAATGTTGAATAAGAACTTTCCTCACCATCGCCCTTATATAAAAATTACCAGAGATAAGCCATGGAGCTATTATAAAAACTATATGTATCCCAGAAATTTTTCTGCCGAATATTTGATTGATCACGATTACCTTCATGATTTGGTTCTTCAGGGAGATGACCTTAATGGGCTTAGAAAAGTATACCACTGGCTCTATTTTAAAAATGTTGATAAAAGAAATCAATTCGGAAAGAAAATAAAAAAGCTCGACTTTACCTTAGACTCTATTGCTTATAGAAAAGACAATATGCTGCCTTATCAACTTACGATATCCCGAAAAGATTCTATCGATCCTCAAAATGTTTACAAGTTGACCTCCATGTTGCGAGGGCTTTCAGGATCTCTGAATGGCCAATATGATGGCTGGAGCACAGAAGTAATGTCAAAAGAATAAATTTCGATAAACTTGTATCATGAAAAATCAATCGTATCCCATAATTCTGGATGGCGGCCTGTCAAATGTGCTCGAATCAATGGGTTGTGATCTAAATCACCCCCTGTGGACGGCAAAATTGATTGAGACTCATCCAGATCTGCTTATTAAAACGCATTTGTTATATCTTGAAGCCGGAGCTAGAATTATTAGCAGCGCGGGTTATCAGGCATCCATGGAAGGATATCTTTCATTGGGCAAAACCAAAGAAGAAGCTGCAGAATTGATAGCAGACTCTCTTGATCTGGTTCTAAAAGCAAAACACTTATTTATAGAAAAACACAGGCCTGATTACCCAGTTCAAGTGGCAGCAAGCATGGGTCCTTATGGAGCATTCCTTGCCGATGGCTCTGAATATAGTGGAGATTATAAAATATCTGATCGAGAATTGACGACCTTTCATCAATCAAGAATTGAAATTTATGAAAGCAAAGAGGCTGACTATTTTGCCTTTGAAACCATTCCAAGTTTTCAAGAGGCGAAAGTATTGTCAAAATTATTAAGTAAATGCCTAACCCCCAGCTGGGTGTCATTTTCGTGCAAAAATGACGCTCAACTCAATGATGGGACCCCAATCAGTGAAGCGATCTCGCTTTTTTCAGAACATCCAACTATTTATGCCCTTGGAGTGAATTGTTCAGCACCAAAATATATGTCTGGTATTATCGCTCTGATTAAAAAACACGCCCCTCAAAAAAAAATAATTATCTACCCTAATTCTGGAGAAGTATACCATGCCGATTCTAAGACTTGGAGCGGCATTTCAGATCCGTTGGTTTTTGAAAAAATGGCGCTTGAATGGTATAAAAATGGGGCTCACATTATCGGAGGTTGTTGCCGAATCGGGCCTGAGCATATTGCCAAATTAAGCAGTGTAAAATAAACCTTCTCAGGCTAACAATATAGCAGTATTCTTAGCGTTTTTTCTGGTATTATCAATCAATCATCCACCAAACCAAACGCTATGAAAAAAGTTATTTCCATTCTACTGATTCTCAATTCATTAAGCACAATTGCACAAATTCATTTTGAAAAAGGCTATATCATAGATAATAATGGGAATAAACAAGAAGGCTATATCAAAAACCTCGATTGGAAAAATAATCCAAATGCAATTGAATTCAAACTTGACGAAGACGAAACTCCATCTACCTATAAAACTGAAGAATTATCAGAATTCAGTGTCTCTGATTTTACTTTTAAGAAATTCGAGATAGATATCGATCGATCAAGCAATATCAATTCTTCTTTAAGTTTAGATAAAAACCCCGTTTTTAAAAAAGAAACGCTCCTTCTTCAATTATTAGTCGAAGGAAATGCAAACCTATATGTTTATAAAGATAAAAGTCTTACCCGTTACTTCATTGATGTCAATGACAATATAGAGCAGTTAGTATATAAAAAATACATGCAGAATCAATCGCAGATTGCTAAAAACAATCTTTACAAACAACAGCTTTCCCAAAAATTAATATGTCAGTCTCTAGATAATACTGATTTTGAAAATTTGACTTATTCAAAATCAGATATGATTCGAATTACCAAAAAGTACAATACCTGTAAAGATCCAGACTACGTTTATAACAGAAATGAAAGAAAAGGAAAGTTTATCTTTTCAATACGGCCAGGCATTACAACAAATAATTTTCACATAAGCTCTGATGCTTACTATGCAGATGGTGAAATTGTTGATTTTAAAAACATGTTAGGCTTTCGTTTAGGAGTTGAAGTTGAATATGTGTTTCCTATTAACAAAAATAAATGGTCACTTATATCTGAACCGACTTACAACTATGTAAGTTCAGAAACAGATGATTTTAGAGGCGATCCTGCCTATTTAGATTATAATTCTTTTGAATTACCTCTGGGATTAAGACATCATTTATTTCTTAACGACAATTCAAAATTCTATGTGAATGCCTCCTTGATCTTAGTTTTTCAACTAGATTCAATGGTAAAAATGTTTGATGAACGAGATTTTGAATTTGAATCTGGAACCAACTATGCTGTAGGGTTTGGTTATAAATTCAAAAATAAATATGCTATTGAATTTCAGTACAAAGGAACTGAACTCCTTGAATTCGATCGAGGTACGGTACGACAACTATCAAAATTCGACTCAATGGGATTAATTCTAGGATACTCTTTCCTCTAAAACTTACTTTCGATCGTCAGCTAATTCCAATTATAAATTTAATCATACATCAAACCTACTGCTATGAAAAAGACTATTTCTCTGCTATTCTTGCTCACATGTTTAAGTACAATGGCTCAAATTCGATTTGAGAAAGGATATTTCATCGACAATAACGGTGATAAACAAGAAGGGTATATCAAAAATTACGAGTGGAAAAATACCCCTTCTGATATAGAATTCAAATCGGCAGATCAGGAACCCAGCTCGAAACTCGAGATTCAGGAAGTGGCATCCTTTTTTGTTGGCAACCAACTTTATAAAAGATTTACGGGCCAGATCGATCGATCCAGTTCCATCCTTGAAAAAATGACTTCAAGCAAAAACCCAATTTTCAAAGAAGAAACGATCTTCTTATTGCAATTGGTTGACGGGCAGCAAAAACTATATGTGTATAACGACAAAAGTTTAAGTCGTTATTTCTATGGCGCTGAAGATCATGATATAACTCAATTGGTTTATAAAAAATATCTTAAAAATCAATCAACTGTCGCCGAAAACAATCTGTATCAGCAACAGATCTTACAAGAGTTGAATTGTAATTCGATCAGTCAAAATCGAATTCAGCATACTTCCTATACTAAAAACGATCTTGTAGACTTATTTAAAGACTATAACTTGTGTATCAATCCAGATTTAACCTTTGAAACAAAAAAGCGTAAAGGAAGTTTCCAAATTAATATCAGGCCTGGTATTACATTCAATGAATTCAAAATTACCGGTGATGATTCTTTCTATCAACAAGATGATTTCGTGAATTTTGGTAATTCTCCAGGGTTTAGATTCGGAATTGAAGGTGAATACATCATGCCGTTCAATAAAAACAAGTGGTCCGCTACCCTAGAGCCAACCTTTCATTTTTTTAATGACTCTGGCTACGATTATAATGAAAATCCAACGCGTATCAATTATTCGGCATTTGAACTACCCATAGGAATTCGTCATTATATGTTTTTAAATGACGAAAACAAATTGTTCGTCAATGCTTCACTAATGCTTATTTTTCCTATGAATTCTGAGGTCGAAATTGAAACTCCATTTAATTACAACTTTGAAAAGAGCCCTAATTACGCTCTAGGAATTGGTTATAAGTTCAAAGAAAAATTTAGTTTTGAGTTTCAGTATAAGGGAAGTCAAAACTGGTACTATGACCCTAGGTATAACAAACGATTGTCTGAATTAAGAGGTGTTTCATTTATTCTAGGCTATTCACTATTCTAATCAATAAATAGTAGGCTGGCAACCTCTTCAATTTTGCTTACTTTAAGAATTTCAATGTTGAAATTCGTTTTGGCAATCTTACTGAATTTTGAGACAATAATTTTTTTAAAGCCTAGTTTTTCTGCTTCCTGAATTCTTTGTTCGACACGTGATATCGCTCTGATTTCTCCAGCGAGACCTACTTCAGCTGCAAAACAGATATTCTGTGGAATCGGTATTTCACTATTGGATGACAAAACAGCCGAAACTACAGCCAGATCTATGGCCGGGTCTTCTACCCTGAGTCCACCGGCTATATTCAGAAAAACATCTTTGGCTCCTAATTTGAATCCGGCTCTTTTTTCAAGAACTGCCAGTAACATATTGAGCCGTTTCATATTGTACCCTGTACAAGAACGCTGAGGAGTACCATAAACTGCTGTACTCACAAGAGATTGCACCTCTATCATCAAGGGCCTCATTCCTTCAAGAGTGGCCGATATCGCTGTTCCGGTAAGGTCTGAATCTTTTTCTGAAATTAATATCTCAGAAGGGTTGTCAACTTCTCTTAATCCGGTATGCTGCATTTCATAAATTCCTAACTCGGCAGTTGACCCAAATCGGTTTTTCTGAGCTCTCAGAATTCGATATGTATGATTCCTATCGCCCTCAAACTGAAGCACAACATCTACCATATGCTCTAAAATTTTGGGACCTGCAATATTTCCTTCTTTGGTAATATGCCCGATCAAAATCACCGGAGTATTGGTTTCCTTAGCATACTTTATCAATTCAGAGGTTGTTTCTCGAATCTGTGAGATACTCCCTGGAGAGGCCTCAATATAATCAGTATGCAAGGTCTGAATTGAATCAATTACGATTACCTCGGGTACTGAATCTTGTGCAATTGTAAAAATTTGCTGGGTTTTGGTCTCTGTCAGGATCAAACAATTCTCATTAGAATTTTCGAGTCGATCTGCCCTTAATTTAATCTGGGTCATGCTTTCTTCTCCAGAAACATACAAAACCTTATTTTTCATTCTTAGGGCAATCTGCAGTAACAAGGTTGACTTTCCGATTCCGGGCTCACCTCCCAATAACACCACCGAGCCTTTGACCAATCCACCTCCAAGGACCCTGTTTAATTCAGTATTACAGGTGCCTATTCGTTCTTCATTTACAGCAGTTATTTCTCCTAATTTTACAGCCTTGGTATTTTTTTTCTGCGTATTTGGTCCTTTCCATGACTTAGTCTCTTCCTTTTGAATTACTTCTTCAACAATCGTATTCCATTCATTGCAAGAGCTGCATTTCCCGACCCATTTCGGAAATTGAGCTCCACAGTTTTGACAAAAAAAAGTAGTCTTGGTCTTGGCCATAAACGAATTAAAAAAAATTATGTATACGTTTTTAATCGGAGTTCTTCACCGTCAAAAACAGCATAAGTAAAATGGGAGATCCAGTCTCCAGTATTCATATAAGTACTGTTTTCACCAACCTTGATTTCCATGGGCAAATGTCGATGTCCAAACAAAAAATAGTCGTAATGTTTTTGTTCTAGTTTTCGCTTTGCATATTGTGCCAGCCACTCGTTTTCTTCGCCAAGAAATACGACATCTTCATCTCCAGAAATAAGCTTGTTTTTTGTCGAAAGATATTGAGCAAGTTTTACGCCAACATCAGGATGTAACCACCTGTAAAACCATTTTGACAAGGGATGAGAAAAAACTTTTTTCATCCTCTTATACCCCTTATCTCCGGGGCCCAACCCATCTCCATGGCCTATCAAAAACTGTTTGCCGTCAAAGTCAAATTCTTTGGGCTGATGGTAGACAGGAATTCCTAACTCAGTTTCAAAATAATCGATCATCCACAAATCGTGATTTCCAACAAAAAAGTAAATCGGAATACCACTGTCTCTCAACTCTGCAATTTTTCCCAGTACACGAACAAAACCTTTGGGAACAACTGTTTTGTATTCAAACCAAAAATCAAATAAATCCCCTAACAAAAAAATGGCACGGGCATCAGATTTAATTTCATCAAGCCAAGACATGAACTTCTTCTCACGAAGCTTGCTACTTTCAATATCCGGAATTCCGAAATGCTGGTCAGAAGCAAAATAAATCTTTTGTTTGTTCGTCATTCTTTATACTCTTAGGCTGTATTCTCTATCAGTATTAGTTTTGATCGTCGGCAAACCACTCAGCATATGAATTTGCCGTTTCATATAATTTTAACGAATGTAACAAAACATTTTCAGGTAATTGTTTTTGAATGCGTTCAGAAAAGTCGATCAGCATATTTTCACTGGTAGGTTGGTAAGGAACCAGTACAACTTTATGAGAATGTTCATTGATCGTATTGGCCAGTACTTTATGAGGAGAATTCTCATTCAGCACTACGGCGTGATCAAACTTGCTTACAATCTCTTTTTTGACGATTACTTTAAGGTCACCAAAATCCATCACCATGCCATTCTTAGGGTTCTCAGCATCAATAATAGGCTCTCCAATAACCGTGACGTATAAGTGATAGCTATGGCCATGAATGTTTTTGCACTTGCCGTCATATCCATAGAGGGCATGGGCTGATTCAAAATCAAAATGCTTGGTTATTCTTATTTTATTCATGCTTTCTATCTTAAATTACGTTTAATGCTTTCCCTACTTTTACAAAAGCAGCAATGGCTTTATCTAAATGCTCTTTGGTATGGGCTGCACTTAACTGTACCCTGATTCTTGCTTTTTCTTTGGGAACCACCGGAAAAAAGAATCCAATCACATAAATGCCTTCTTCCAATAATGCATTGGCCATATCTTGAGAAAGTTTGGCATCGTAAAGCATCACGGGTACTATTGCCGCATCAGCACCTACAAGGTCAAAACCAGCTTCTTCCATTTTGGTCCTAAAATAATTTGTGTTCGATTCAAGCTTATCCCTTAAACTGGTGTCGTTTTCAATAATATCAAAGACTTTTAAGGTGGCTCCAACTATAGCCGGAGCAAGAGAATTTGAAAACAAATATGGTCTTGATCTTTGCCTTAAAATATCGATGATTTCCTTTGGTCCGGTAGTATATCCGCCCATGGCACCTCCTAAAGCCTTTCCGAACGTTCCGGTGACAATATCTACTCTTCCCATGACATTTTTCAATTCAACAGTACCCCTTCCAGTTTTGCCAATAAATCCGGTCGCATGGCATTCATCCACCATGACCAGTGCATCATACTTATCTGCAAGATCACATATTTTATCTAGTTGAGCGACAATACCATCCATCGAAAAAACACCATCAGTTACAATTATCTTAAATCGATGCTGTTGTTTGTTTGCCTCAATTAGCTGCTTTTCGAGGTCCTCCATATTATTGTTTTCGTAACGATATCTTGCTGCTTTGCACAAGCGAACTCCATCAATAATAGAGGCGTGATTTAATGAATCAGAAATAATCGCATCCTCCTTTTGCAATAATGGTTCAAATACACCTCCATTGGCATCACAAGCTGCTGCATATCAAATGGTGTCTTCAGTGGTATAGAACTTAGCACCTCTCTGTTCAAGTTCTTTGTGAATATCTTGAGT
>CAYQPI010000006.1:0-5435 GCA_964419405.1 uncultured Flavobacteriaceae bacterium | reverse complement strand
CCAATCATTATTTGTTTGATCTGAATCGCGATTGGGCCTGGGCTACACAAATTGAAACCAGACAACGCCTGAAAGTGTATAATCAGTGGATGCCACATGTACATGTTGATTTTCACGAGCAAGGAGTGAATTCACCCTATTATTTTGCCCCGGCCGCAGAGCCTTATCACGAGGTGGTTACTGATTTTCAAAGAGATTTTCAAAAAACGATTGCTCAGAATCATGCCAAATATTTTGATAAAAAAGGATGGTTGTATTTTACAAGAGAAGAATTTGATCTGTTATATCCTAGTTATGGGGATACCTACCCTACATTTAACGGTGCCATAGGAATGACCTATGAGCAAGGAGGAAGTGGTGCTGCAGGATTAGGAGTTAGAACCAAGGATGGTACAGAACTGACATTAAAGGATCGGATAGAACATCATCTCACAACGGGTTTGTCAACAATTGAGGTAAGTTCAAAAAATGCAAAACTACTTCAGGATGAATATAAGAAGTACTTTAGAAATGCAAGGGAGCAGCCATCAGGTGCCGTATCAAGCTACCTGATCAAAAATAATGATGACGATAAAATTGAGAGTCTAAGAGAGCTGCTCGATTTTCATGATATCCACTATGCTTCTCCTGCCTCTGAAACCACCATAAAGGGCCATAGTTATATTCAAAATAAAGAATTAAAGGTCGCAGCAGAAGAAAAGGATCTGGTCATCAGTTCGTTTCAGCCCAAGTCTAATTTGATCAAAACCTTGTTTGAGGCGCAAACCAAACTGAAAGATTCATTGACCTATGACATTACTGCCTGGTCTTTACCATATGCCAGAGGTTTGGATGCTTATGCGCTAAAGGTCAGTTTGGATACCAAAAATTTTCAGGAAGCCGTGAATAAAAACGAGACCTCAGACCTTGATAAGCCCTATGCCTATGTGTCAAAATGGAATAGCGTGGAGGATGCGAGCTATCTGTCTTATTTGCTAAAGAATAAGGTGAAAGTGCGATTTACCAATAGGGCTTTCACCATGAAAGAAGTACAATATGCGCCTGGAACACTATTGATAACCAGGGCAGGAAATGAAAACCTGAAATCATTTGACTCCCTTGTGATGGCGGGGGCAACAAGATTCAGTCGACCTGTCGTGGCCATGGAATCGGGTATGGTTACCAGTGGTGTGGATTTTGGGTCTAACAAAGTATCATTTTTAAAAAAGCCGAAGGTGGTGGTTCTTACAGGTTCCAATGTGGATCCCTATAATTTTGGAGCGATTTGGCATTTTATGGAACAACAGATTCAGTATGAAGTAACCGTTGTTGATGCTTCCTATCTTTCTGATATTGCATTGCATAAGTACAATGTGCTGGTGTTACCTAAAGGTTCTTATGGGAAGCATATTGGTAAAGAGCAATTGAATGACTTGAGTAAATGGGTAATAGCAGGAGGAAAAGTCATTGCCTTTGGTTCTGCGATCTCGGTCTTTGCCTCCTCAGATCATTTCGAAATAGCGCGGTATGAAAGCGAGAAGGAAAAGACCAGAGAAGAGAAGAAAAATGATTCAATAAAAAAAGAATCAAGATTGATTTCATATGACAAGAGGGAGCGAAACCACATCTCACACATCGTTTCTGGGAGTATATTTAAAACAAGTCTCGATCCTACCAACCCCTTGGGATTTGGTTATTCTAAGAACTATTTCACCTTGAAAACAAGTGGCAGGAAGTATGCCTATTTGAAAAGCGGTTATAATGTGGGTATTATCAAAAATGCTGAAGATAAAGTGAGTGGTTTTGCAGGAAAGCATGTATTGGATCGAATTGATGACAGCCTGGTTTATGGAGTTGAGGCAAAAGGACAAGGCGCCTTGGTCTATTTGGTAGATGATCCTTTGTATAGAAATTTTTGGGAGAATGGGAAACTGCTCTTCAGTAATGCCGTTTTTATGGTTGGCAATGATAAATAAAATTTAAAGATAAAAAGTAGTTATGGATAATGCACCAATGTTTACAAATGATACCATTGTATTTGGTTTGTTAATGATTTCTTTAGGGATCATTTTTTATACATCTTCTCGTAAAGATGGATTTTGGTTTAAGTTTTACAAGATCGTTCCGGCACTTTTTATGGCTTATATGCTTCCGGCAGTGTTGACCACTGCGGGTTTGATTGCTCCTGAATGGGAAACTGTGAATCAGGAAGGAGAGATTGAAGAGCATGCTTCCAACCTTTATTTTATGTCTAGCCGTTATCTGCTTCCGGCAGCCCTGGTTCTAATGACTTTAAGTATAGATTTGAAGGCTGTCTTTAATTTAGGCTGGAAAGCTCTGGCCATGTTTTTTACAGGTACCATAGGTATTGTTATTGGAGGACCTATAGCTATTTTGGCCATGTCTGCGATCTATCCTGAAGCCTTAAATGGTGCTGGTCCTGATGCGGTGTGGAGAGGTCTTTCGACCTTGGCAGGAAGTTGGATAGGTGGGGGAGCCAATCAAACCGCCATGCTGGAGATTTATGGCTATAATCAAAAATTATACGGAGGTATGGTGTTTGTGGATATCGTCGTTGCTAATATCTGGATGGCCATCATTTTGATTGGAGTGGGTAAAGCCAAAGGCATTGATAAATGGTTAAAATCGGATACTGCCGCCATAGAAGAACTAAAAGAGAAAGTAAGTTCGTTTTCGAAAAAAGTGGAGAGAAATCCAAGTTTGACAGATTTGATGATCATGGTGGCCCTATCTTTTGGAACAGTTAGTCTGGCCCACCTCGGGGCCGGATACCTAAGTGATTTTTTTAGTGATATCGTTGGAGGGATGGATAATCCGACTGTGAAGAATATATTCACGTTTCTGGGATCTTCGTTTTTCTGGATGATCAGCTTATCCACCATTGGCGCTATTCTCTTGTCATTTACAAAGGCTAAAAACTACGAAGGAGCCGGGGCCAGTAAAATAGGTTCTGTTTTTATTTACATTCTGGTAGCTTCTATTGGAATGAAAATGGACCTGACCTTGATTCTCGAAAATGTGGGCTTGGTAGGTATTGGACTAATTTGGATGAGCATACATGCTTTGTTATTGATTTTGGTGGCCAAATTAATTAAAGCTCCCTATTTCTTTTTGGCTGTGGGAAGTCAGGCTAATGTGGGCGGAGCAGCTTCGGCTCCCATTGTTGCAGCAGCCTTTCACCCTTCATTGGCAACCGTAGGTGTATTGTTGGCTGTATTTGGGTATGCGGTCGGAACGATTGCCGCTATTGGCTGTACCATTTTAATGCAATTAGTTTCTCCCTAAATGCGTCACAATTGTAGGGAGATATTCATTTTTTCTAATATATTTGCGCTCTGATAAAATTCAATTATAATGAAGAAGATAGGTCTGTTAATATTGGCAGCATTCGCCGTTTTAGCCTGTAGCAAAGAGAGTGATAACACCATGTATGTAAAGACTTCGGTAAAAGGGCTGAAAAAAGGCACCTTTTATTTGCAAAAGCAGATTGATTCTGCGATCGTATCGGTTGATTCTGTTCATGTGGATGGTTCAGAAGATTTTGTATTGACGGATGAAGTTATCAGCCCTGAAATGTATTATTTAACCCTGGGCAATAGTTCAAAACGCATTTCTTTTTTTGGAGAAAAGGATACCGTTACCATTCAGTCTCAACTAGATCTTTTTGCCATAAAAGCGAAGATCAAAGGATCGACAAATCAAGAATTGCTGACAACTTTTTCAGATATGCAGCAGAATTTCAATAATCAGAAACTTGATTTGATGAAAGAAGAGTTTGAGGCTCGTAAAAAGAGAAGTCAGGATTCTATCGATCAGGTGGCTGCCAAATTAAAAAGCTGGCAGAGAAAGCGGTATTTGTATATGACAAATTTTGCTGTAAAAAATGCTGACTATGAAGTGGCTCCTTATATAGCATTGACTGAGCTTGTAGACGCAAATATTAAATTATTGGATACGGTAAACAATTCTATGAGTCCAAAGGTCAGAGAATCAAAATACGGTCAGCAACTGGTTGAATTTATTGATGACATCAAGAAAAAGGAAAACAACTAATTGGGTTTAGAACCGATTATCACCGTCTAGCAGATCACCAAGTCCTCCTAAAACACTACCTTCTCCCTTGCGATTGCCTCCCTGAGAAGGAGCATTTGCAAGTACTCTGTCGGCCAGTCGGCTGAATGGTAAGGATTGTATAGCAACCGTTCCAGGACCGGTAAGAGTTGCAAAAAAGACCCCTTCGCCACCAAAAATGGTATTCCTAATGCCACCCACGAATTCTATGTCATAGGCAACGCTTGAGCTAAAACCCACGATACACCCTGTATCCACTTTTAAAACTTCCCCAGCAGTCAATTGTTTGGTGATCACCGTACCACTGGCATGTAAAAATGCCATACCATCACCCTCCACTTTCTGCATGATAAACCCTTCGCCACCAAAAAAACCACGACCTAGTTTTTTAGAAAATTCGATGCTGATGGAAACTCCTTTGGCAGCGCATAAAAATGCATCTTTTTGACAAATGAACTTCCCCTTGTATTGGCTCAGATCAATGGGCATGATCTTACCAGGGTAGGGGGAGGCAAAAGAGACCTTTCTTTTGTTTCCTGATGTATTGGTGAAGACGGTCATAAATAAACTTTCACCTGTCAGCAGTCTTTTGCCTGCAGAAAAAAGTTTTCCTAAAATGTCTTCAGATTGTTTGGATCCATCACCAAAAATAGTATCCATCCTGATCAGGTCATCCATCATCATAAAGCTGCCAGCTTCTGCTACAACCCCTTCATGTGGGTCTAATTCAACTTCTACAAATTGCATTTCTTCGCCGTAAATGGTATAATCTATTTCATGTGCTCTCATTGTCATCCTTTATGATTGTTTAACCTTTACACCCCAGGTGAAGGCCCAGTTTGAAACCAGTTCATTGTCTTCGTTATATCCCGCCGCTTCTAAAACAATGCTTTGGCCTTCGTTGGTTTCAATGGCTTTTTTAAGAATTTCATCGATTTTTGCTCCCTGATCACAGCTGAAAATGATTTTCCCTGTTGCTTTTTTATGAAAACTTCCTTCTTGCTTGACCACCAACATGGATATTTTCGCATCGGCTTCCTGAATTTTTTTGATCATCAAAATACCAGTTACGAGTTCAGCGGCCATTCCTTGAGTTGCCCAGTAAAGTGACCTGAATGGATTTTGATTTATCCACCGATGCGTGACTCTGGCAACTGCATTTGTGTCTGAAAGTGAGCTGACCCTAACCCCTGAAATATAGGCTGAAGGAAGTTTGAATAATGGAAACTTATTTAAATTCTTAGTTGTTATTTTCGACATTATCGGGCTTTAAGCCCCTAAAATACAACAAAAATATGAGTTTACTAGAAAATTATAAATGTTAAATAAATGTTAAATTACAGTACTTTGTATTGCATAGTATT
>CAYQPI010000005.1:0-7770 GCA_964419405.1 uncultured Flavobacteriaceae bacterium | reverse complement strand
GGTAAAAATTAAAAAGAAAGTAGAAATGTCATAGGTTGCGGTAATGGTATCGATCATTCCTCCCAATTTTCCAGAGGTTTTGTTTCCAATCGCCAAGGCCAGGTACCAAACCCCGAACATGAAAGCAATCATTCTTGGTGGCACCAATTTGCTTACATAAGAAAGGCCAACGGGTGATACACATAGTTCTCCTAAGGTATGAAATAAATAGGCTAAAATAAGCCATATGATACTCACTGAAGCAGTTTCTGCACCACGTGGAATACCAGAGGCTCCATAAGCTAAAAACGCAAATCCAATGCCTAAGAAAAAGAGTCCAATGGCATATTTGTTAGCAGGTTTTGGATTGTATTTACTTTCCCACCATTTTGAAAACAAGGGAGCAAAACTGATAATGAATAAAGAATTCAAAATCAAAAACCAGGTAGCCGGAATCTGAATTTCATTCTCTTTTTTCTCTTTGATGGTGGCAGAAATGTCTGATTCGATCAGCGCCGCCTGTTGTTCTGTTAAATACTTATAATTGACTCCTTTTTTATCGATGTCAATAATTGATATTTTATCATTTTTGTCAAAATCATTGGCGGATCGAATAACAGCTACATGATCAATAACTTTGGCCTCTTGAGGAACAATTGAACCGTCCATGAGGGGATATTCCTTGACAATTTGTTCACCTTCTGAATTTGTTTCTTGCAGTTGGTAGGTTTGATAAGTGATCTCGTATGAATATGTATTGAAATTGTTATAGATCTTCCAAATGACTATACCCCAGATCAAAATAAAACTAAAAGCTAAAATAAGATTTGAAACAAAGTACTTTTTAAAGGTCTGTTTGAAAAGTAAAAAAAGCACATAGGTGATAATCACAATGGGAACGACGGTAATAATTACGTCAACAATGTTAAAAATCAGCGCCGCATTGCCCGATAAGACTCTGCTGGTATAATCTTTGGCGAAAATACTCATAGACCCACCTGCCTGCTCAAAGGAAGCCCAAAAGAAAATGATAAAAAAGGCAAAAATGACTACCGCAAGCATTTTGTCACGTGTAATTTTACTGTACCTGATTATTCTTGACCCCAAAAGATAAACGAATAAGATCAAGGTGATGATGATGGTATGGTTAGAATAATCTGTACCACCAAATTCCAAGAGATTCATTTTCCCAATTTTTGAGAGAGGATCATTGATCACCCATGTCAAACCAAAAAATGCAACAATTGCAATTAGTATTTGATCGAGCAAAGTAAATGGATTCAATTTATCCTCTATCTCAATATGATCGTCGGATTCGATTGTTTTATTATCCTTATTGGGTTTTTTACCTACTTCACCGAAAATACCTTGCGCCAAAGTAAATTGTAACAAGCCCAGCAGCATAAAGATTCCGGCAAGGCCGAATCCCCAACTCCATCCCAAAGTCTCGCCCAAATAACCACAAAGCATGATGCCTAAAAAGGCACCTGCGTTAACACCCATATAAAAGATAGTATAGGCGCCATCTTTTTTCTCCGGGAAATCTTTGTATAAAATGGAAATAAAAGAACTCATATTTGGCTTAAAAAACCCGGTGCCAATCACCAATAATCCCAATCCCAAATAGAGGAAAAAAGGATTTGACTCAATCGCCATACTGGCATGGCCCAAAGTCATAATCAAAGCCCCAATGACAATGGCCCGCCTGTTTCCTAAGTATTTATCAGCCAATGTACCACCAATAATCGGTGTTAAATACAGCAAGGCCAAATAGGTTCCGTAAAGCGCCAGGGCATTTTCTCTTGGCCAGTCCCAACCACCAATACCAAGAGCGCTTACCAGGAAAAGTACCAGCAAGGCTCTCATTCCATAAAACGAAAAACGCTCCCACATTTCAGTAAAAAACAGCACAAATAGCCCAGAGGGGTGACCAAGAACTTGTGTTTCGAAAAATTCAGAATTGGAGGTTTTCATAGGGTTTAATTTGATTGTGCGTCCATTTTTTCCTTAGGTCTGATCACCAGTCTGTCATAAACACTTAGCGCGATGATGGTCACTATTCCAATTCCAACAATGACGTACCAGATTTTATTTGGATTGTAGGTATCCCAAATAAGTTGTGTCATTTCAGTTTGTGTAAGATCTAATTTTTCGGAGGCAGAAGCGAAATAATCATTTTTGGAAAAGGTTCCACCTAATTCACCTAGTTTAATGTCGTTTTCAGAGGCATATTTCTGTATTGATTTGATGACCGGGCTCCAATTGGACGTGTCAACACCGGCGGGAATGAATTTATCAGTAACTTCTGAAACGGGCATGTTTAGCGCCTTGGCTGCCTTGTTCGTAAACTCTTCTTTTGTAAGCACTTCACCCAGTTCTTTCATAGGTATTTCCCTGCTGGCCATTTCGGTTTTAAGCAAGCTTAATTTATCAGACCAGGCTTCATATAAGTTCCCTGAAACAAATGTTGTTAAAAAATTACCCAGGAAGATCGGTAAAAAATAAGTTCCCATATACAGTGCTTCTTTACCTTTTGGCGAGATTAAGGCAATAAAAGAAGAAAAGGTTGGATTTGTCATCATTTCCCCGATGGCAAAAATCATGATACCTAAAATCGTATATAATCCGTTTCCTGTATAAAAAGTGATCCCAATTCCAATTGAGGCGATAAAAAATCCAGTGATCATCGCACTTACATGGCGTAATTTCAAAACAAAGTAAGAAACAATTAATTGAAATAAAATGATAGAACCGGCATCTATGTTAATAAGCATTTCAGGGTTGACAGAATCACCTCCACCACTCATTATACTGGCAATCCAAGGTGAAACCTGAGCAATAGAATCGTGCAGGGCTTTTGTGTTTACCCAATCTTCAATGAATGTAGGCAAGGTATAAAAGAGTTGATTGAACATGGTCCAGAAACCAACCATAATAATAAGCAGAATTGACAAACGGCTATCTTTTACGGCTTCCCAAATATTGTTTAAGGAGCTTGAAATAGCCTCACTGATGGATTCCTCTTTTTTAACCCTATCTCCGTCTTTATAAAATAATATTAGAATTAATAGGTTTATAGCGATGACCACGGCAGCTTGGATAAAAACGATTTTCCAACCGTATTGCGTTCTTAAAGTTGATGAGAATGCAGGACCGATAAAACCACCAATATTCACCATCATATAAAAGATACCAAATCCTAGAGTTGAATTAGATTTATCAGTATTTTTTGTGATTATGGCAGAAGCAACAGGTTTGAACATTGCTGCACCCACTGCAACCCACAAGAATACTAAGAATACTGAGGTATAGCTGGTAACCTCACCCATAAAATAATACCCTGAAATCAATAATACATAAGCAATAATCAAAGACAATTTATAGCCTATTTTATCTGCGATCACACCGGTAAACATGGGAAGTAAATATAGGATTGCCGTAACGATACCCATGATTTGACCCTTTTCGGTATGGGTAAAACCTAACCCGCCATCATCGGTGGACCCAGTGAGGTAAAGTGCCAATACAGCAAAGAGCCCATACCAGGCCCATCGCTCAAAAAGTTCCATGATACTGGCCACCCAAAAGATCTTGTTGTAAGACTTTATTACCCCGAAAAATGATTTTTTTTCTGTACTCATTATGATTGATTTATATAAAAAACTTAAGCATATTAAATACTTAAGTTTTTTGTTAGATAATAGAAGTGAAGCATATTTATTGTGTATCTACTCTACTCCGTGCATAAGTTTTTTTAGCGGCTTATTAAAAAGCATAATAACGACTGAGATACAAATCAAAACCAATCCAATGGTTAAGAAAACAGAGGTATATTTTTCTAACCCCTCAGCCGGGCTTAAAGGAGCACCTCCACCATGTCCTCCTGTTAAACTTGCAATTTTTCCTCCCACATAATTAGCGATTGCAAAACTTAAGAACCATGCTCCCATTGCCGTTCCGGCAATATTTTTTGGAGAAAGTTTTGTCACCATTGATAAACCAATGGGTGATAAAAACAATTCACCTGTTGTATGTAATAAGTACAAAACTACCAATGTAAGTAATGGTACCTGATAAGCTTCATTCACAAATTGTAAACCAATATTTGTAACTAAAAACCCAAGGGCCAATTGCAAAATCCCAAAGGCAAATTTCATCGGGATACTAGGATTTTTACCCATTTTGGCCAATTTCACCCACATGACAGAAAAAATAGATCCAAAAACGATAATAAAGAATGGATTAAAGAATTGCGTCATCGAGGCTGGCATTTCCCATCCCAGAATACTTCTGTCAACATTTCGATCGGCAAACAAAGTTAGAGATGTTCCTGCCTGTTCAAAACAAGCCCAGAACGCAATATTTATGAGCATAAAAATAAGCAACGCGATCATTCTGTCTTTCCATATCTTTACATTTTCTTTAGTGTCTGAGGAGATTCCTGCTTTTATAAGAACGACAGATATGAAAATAAACAATCCAACCAGGATATAATCCATTAAACTATTGTGTTGGATCAGGAAATATGCAGCAGGAACAATCAATAATGATAAAATACTAACAAGTTGCGCTTTATTTAAAGCCCCGAAAACTTTTTCTTTTCCTTCTTCGGTAATTCCAAGGCCTTCAGCTGCCGCATAATTCTTTCTGCCTCCCCAAAAAATAAATAAACCAAGTAACATACCAATACCGGCTAAACCAAATCCGTAATGGAACCCATATGTTTCACCAACATAGGCTATTACCGTAGTAGCAAGTAAGGCACCGATATTTATTCCTATATAAAAAATAGTAAAACCGGAATCCCGTCTCGGATCTCCCTCTTCGTATAATTTCCCTACAATCGTTGAGATATTTGCTTTAAAGTAACCATTTCCAACAATTAAGGCCCCCATACCAAACAACAGGAAGTGTTCAGATCCACCTAATATGAGAAACTCTCCGATGGCCATCAGCACCGCTCCTAAAAGCACCGCATTTCGGTAGCCAAGATATTTATCGGCCATTTTTCCACCTAAGATAGGTGCCGCATAAACTAATCCGGTGTATGCACCATAAATCAGGGCAGCATCAGCGTCTCCTTTCATCAAGGATTTTACCAAATAAAGGGTCAAAAGCACACGCATTCCATAATAGCAAACTCTTTCCCACATTTCGGAAAAAAACAGGGTCATTAACCCTCTTGGATGCCCTTCTTTTATAGTATTGTTTATCATAAATTATAGTTTAAAGTTATTGTTGCAAATTATATGTTAGGATCTTAAATTTCATGAGATAATCAATTGTTTTTCAAATTTTTCTCGATAAATGTAGTCATTTTATTGAAAAGGTGTAACCGGGTGTTCAATCCTTTAGAAATACCATGCGCCCGATCGGGATAACCAAAATATTCGAATTCTTTGTTTGCCTGAACCAGGGCATTGATCATTTGCATGGAATTTTGAACGTGTACATTGTCATCAGCAGTGCCATGAATCAATAAATAATTTCCTTCAAGAAGATGGGCGAAGTTCAATGGAGAATTCTCATCATAACCAGACGGATTTTCCTGCGGAGTTCTTAAATAGCGCTCAGTGTAAACAGAATCGTAATACCTCCACGAGATAACAGGAGCAACAGCAATGGCCATTTTAAAGACATCAGCTCCTTTTGTAATGGCCAGTGAACTCATAAATCCACCATAACTCCATCCCCAGATACCAATGCGATTTTCATCGATATATGGTCTCTTAGACAATTCTTTGGCCGATTCAATTTGGTCTTCGATCTCGTATTTACCTAACTCTTTATAAGTCACTTTTTTAAAGTCACGACCTTTAAAACCGGTACCTCTACCGTCTATACATACAATGATATACCCCTTTTGACTTAAAAACATGTGCCACAGATCATTTTTTGGGTGATTTGGAAAATTATTAACTACTCTTTGAGATCCGGGCCCCGAGTATTGGAACATAAGCAGCGGGTATTTCTTTTTAGGGTCAAAATTGCTGGGCTTGATGGTCCACATGTTGAACTCTCCGTTGGCTGTTTTGATCGTACCAAATTCTTTGGTCGGGAGCTCGTACTGGTCAAGTTTTTCTTTTAATTTGGAATTATTCTTAATTTCCTTAAGCTCCTTTCCGGTCTTAGCATCTACCAATGTGTAGGTGGTTGGTGTTGAAAGATTTGAAAAAGTATTCACAAAATAATTCATGCTCTTGCTAAAGGCCGCAGAATTTGTACCGGTTTCTTTACTGAGTTTTTTCTTTTTCTTTCCGGAGATGGTCATTGAGTACACCGCCCTGTTGATAGATCCTTCCTCTGTGGATTGATAAAAAATGGTTTTGGTTTTTTTATTAAAACCATAGTATTTGGTCACCTCCCAGTTGCCCTGGGTAATCTGATTTTTTAATTTACCAAGTTTGTCATAATGATATAAGTGGTTGAACCCATCTCTGTCACTACTCCAGATAAAGCTGTTATCATCGAGAAAAGTAAGATCATCTTTAATATTAATATAAGTATCTGATTTTTCATTGAGCAACAAAGAAGTCCTTTTGTTGTTGGCGTCAAAGGAAACCAGATTGAGATTATTCTGATACCTGTTCAGTGTGGTAATGACCAATTCATCAAGATTATTTTTCCATTGTATTCTTGGAATATAATACTGCTCAAATGACTCAAGAATTATAGGGGTGTGACTATCCTCCAAAAGATCGTATAAATGAAGGCTTACTTTTGAATTGTTTTCTCCTGCTTTAGGATACTTAAAGGTTTGAGGTGAGGGGTAAAGGTCTTTTCCATATACGTCCATTGAGAATTCAGGGACTTCCCTTTCATCAAACCTGATATAGGCTATTTTACTTGAAGAAGGGCTCCACTCGAAGGCTCTGACAAACTGAAATTCTTCTTCGTATACCCAGTCAGTTATTCCGTTAATGATCTTGTTTTTTTCGCCATCCTGGCTTATTTGATGAATTTCTTTAGTCTTTAAGTCCTTGATGAAAATATTGTTTTCATAAACATAAGCCACCTTAGAACCATCGGGTGAAAAAGTAGGTTCTTGAATATCAAGATCCGCGATTAGTTCGAGGGACTTATCTGTGAGATCATAAATATAGTACTTCCCGATTTTTGACCGTCGGTAGATATTTTTAAGGTTCACCCCGATGATCAGTTTTGATTCCTCCTGATTAAAACTGTAGTCCTCAAAGTATTTTATGTCTTCGAGATCTTTACCTAAGACCAGAGTTTCCAGTTTCTCCAGAGTTTTATAATCGTATTTGTCTAAATAGGTACCGTAACTGTTATGATTGATAATGGTGTAATAATCACCATTTTTCATTGATTGAAACGCCTTTAGTGATTCTGTTGCGAAAGTGTTTTTTGCCCAAATATCTTCTAAGGTGATATTTTTTTTCTGAGCGGAAAGTGAAAGTGTAAAAAATAATAAAAAAAGAAACCGCATGCTCATCTCAAACTTTTAAAAATCAAGGCCAAGTTTACGGAAAAAATATGAATTCGATTCGGAATATAGGGATAATCTTGGCTGAGGTTTCCTAGCCAGAATTAGCCGAAGGATAGATTTATAACAAGGATCGAATGCTCCCTCGGGGAATAATCCAAGGATTTAAAATTTTTATTGGGATTCGTTCATATTCTTTGGAGTTTTATTGAAAAATTATCATGTAAAATTTCATGGTCTATTGATTATCTTTGCACATCGATAATTCAGGGGATATGTCAAAAATGATCAAAGGGTTTTCAAAACTCGATAAAACTGAAAAGATAAATTGGTTAGCTGAAAAT
>CAYQPI010000004.1:0-6291 GCA_964419405.1 uncultured Flavobacteriaceae bacterium | reverse complement strand
GTGATCCATCTAACTCCGTTTTATAACCAAAAACTCGTTCAGGCATTTCAGGATCCATTTCAGGTTTATAATCATAAACCACGCTTCCCATCCCTGCACGGTCAAAAATATTTTCTTTGACATAAGTTTCAAATGGCATCCCAGAAGCTTTATTTACAATGGTTGCCAACAATAGATAACCCGTATTACTATATTCCCATTTTTCTTCAGGTTCAAAATCAACTTCCGGATTCTTATCAACCAGCATTTTTATAATATCATCATTTCCTGAAACAAACCTGTTGACATCATCGTATTCGAGTTCTGGCTTCCAATTTTCAAACATTAGCCTCTCATAATCTGGCAGGCCCGATACATGATTTAACAAATGCCTTACAGAAATTCCTTCATAGGGAAGCTCCGGAATAAAATCTCTAATATCCTGATCATAATCCAGCTTGTCCTGTTCCTTCAATTGAACAATGGCTGCAGCCGTGAATTGCTTACTTACAGAAGCCAATCGAAAACGATCTCCCAGGCTCAGAGAATCTACCGGATCTATATTTTTAATACCAAAGGAACCTTGATAGACCACCTTTCCTTCTTTGATTACCATGACATTCCCGTTAAACTGGCCTCGTTCATACATGGTTCCAATCAAATTTTCATATGAACTGATTTCTTTAGTTGGAGCTTCAGTTGTCTGCTTACAAGCGGAGAATAAAATAAAAAATAAGAGGACAATTGAATAAGATGATGATGGAAATTTTTGAATAGTCATATATCTGATTTAATTAGCTTAGGCCTAAATTTACTAAAAAAAAGACAAGCTAAATCTAGCTTGTCTTATCTATGTATCACGTGAAATCTTTTGAAATTAAGACTCAGGTATACTGATGGTTACTTTTTCAACGACTCCTGTGAACTCAGAATCATCCACATCTTTAAAAACTTTATCTGCAACCTGAGTAGCATCATCAAGTCCTACATCTGCTGTTTCGTCGGCAGAGAAAACTGCCGGCTGTGTTTTTTCAACCCTACCTTCTGCCACCAGATCTCCATCAACAAATATTTTGGCTACTCCTCCTTTACCGGTTCCTCCTCCGTCGTAGGTGAATTCTAATTTAATCTGGGCATTTTTATTAGTTACAGCCTTTGGAGCCTCAATCGTATAACGTTGTAAACCGAAATAATTATAAGTATAGCCTGGTTTTCCATTATTCATATAGAGCGCCCAGCCACCAAATTTTCCGCCTTGGCAAAGAATAACACCCCTGTCATTCCCGTTTAAATTGACATCAGCAACTATCGTTTTAGAAGTGTTTTTAACATTTAGAAAGGTATTTTCCAATATCCCATCCATTCCCTGAGCCAGGGTCAATGATTTTCTGTCACCCATTAAATCAGGTCTACCGGCAATTGCGGCGTTAAATCGTTCATACAATCTATCATCCAAAGGATAAACATTATTTGCAATAGCTTCTTTTTCAAATAAATCTTGCATTTCTTTTACTTTTTCGGGTTGTTCAGCAGCAAGGTTATTTGTCAAGCTAAAATCTTCATCTACATGATATAGCTCCCATTCCTCTTCAGCCAAAGGTTTTCTGGGTTTTCCCACCCAAGGCACCATATGCACCACACGTGCCAGCCAGCCATCATGATAAATCGCTCTGTTTCCGAACATTTCAAAATACTGGACTTTATGTCGGTCCTCAGCATTCTTATCTTTTGCTGCATATAGCATGCTAACTCCATCCATAGGAATCTGATCTACACCATTGATCGATTTAGGGGCTGGTAATCCGGTCGCTTCCAAAATGGTTGGTGCTACATCATTTACATGATGAAATTGCTCTCGAATTTCTCCTTTAGCACTTATTCCAGCCGGCCAGTGCATGACCATGGCATTTCGAGTTCCTCCAAAATCTGCAGCCATTTGTTTTGTCCATTTAAACGGAGCATCAGTAGCCACTGCCCAGGCAGCTGACATATGAGGAAATGAATTTGGTCCTCCCCAGTCATCAGCATGTTCAAGCATACTCTCAATCGTTTCTTCATCAAAAATACCATTCAAGTGAACCAATTCATTAAAGGTTCCTTCAAGACCTCCTTCTGCACTAGAGCCATTATCACCCATTACATAGATGAATAAGGTATTATCCATGGCGCCCACTTCTTCAATAGCCTCAACCATTCTTCCGATTTCATTGTCGGTATGGTCCATAAAACCTGCAAATGTCTCCATTTGTAAGGCAAATAATTTCTTTTCATTTTCGCTTAAACTCTCCCAGTCTTTAATATCACTTGGCATTGGAGCCAGTTTTGTATTTTGAGGTATAATCCCCATTTCTTTCTGACGGGCAAAGGTTTCTTCTCTAAGTTTTTGCCATCCCTCGTCAAATTTTCCCTTGTATTTTTCTATCCATTCCTTAGGTGCATGGTGCGGGGCATGTACTGCTCCAGGAGCGTAATACACCATGAAAGGTTTATCTGGGGTCATGGCCTTTTGAAACTTGATCCATTCAATGGCCTCATTGGTCATGTCGGTAGTAAAGTGATAATCAGGGTCATCTTTTTTATGCACCTTGGTTACCCCATCAAAAATAACAGGATCCCATTGGTTGGTTTCTCCTCCAATAAATCCGTAAAATTTGTCAAATCCAGAATTCGTCGGCCATCTAAAAAATGGGCCAGAAACCGATACCTCCCAAGTCGCCGTCTCATGCCATTTTCCAAAAGCAGCCGTACTATATCCGTTTTGGCGAAGTGTTTCTGCCACATATTTTGCATTATCCGGCCTGATTCCCTGATTGCCAGAAAACCCTGTAGCTATTTCCATCACTGAACCAACATTGACATTGTGGTGATTTCTACCCGACAGTAAGGAAGCTCTTGTAGGTGAACATAAGGCAGTGGTATGAAACTGATTAAAACGTAATCCGTTATTGGCAAGTCGATCAAAGGTTGGAGTTTCAATGGCTCCACCAAAAGTATTTGTCGCACCAAAACCTATATCATCTATCATGACCAGTACGATATTAGGTGCACCTTCAGGCGCTTCAACTTCGAATCGTTCGGGTTTCTCAACATTTCTAGCATCCATCTCTGTGATGGCCGCTGATTTTGGTGGTTGAATCGGAAGTATAGTACGATCAATTTCCCCTTTGTTCTGCGAGTTAACGGATGTTTGATTTACATTTTTTTGACAGCTAAAAAGAAGTGTCAACAAAAAAACAAATCCAAATTTTACGAATGGATTCTTCATGATAGAATAGGTTTGCGGTTAAGTTTATTTAAAAGATGATATAAATTTAATTAAGAATTTTTACAAAAACGAATTATGCTCAATGTATATCTGATTTCGATCAATTGTTTTAGAGTGCCTCATATTTTTTTCTTTGATAAATCATGACGCTTTATAATTATAAATTAAAATCAATGTTGACTTTTTCAAATTCTTATCATAACAAGTGAGCCCCTGACTTAAGTCAGGGGCTCAGGTAATATCAATCCATCATTTTCTATTTCTTTGGTGGTGGCAACGTCCATTTTTCCCATTTAAAAACTGATGCAATTTTGCTGATCATTTGATCTCCACCGAATCCAAAAACAGCAATGACCAAAAGCAAATCAGCTCCTATTGAAAACCAAAGTAAATTATCAATAATCAAGTCGACTGGAAAAAATTCAAAAATATAAACCGGTAAAATAGCGAGTATAAACCATAAAACCAGAAGAACAAGTCCAATAGTGTACTGTGAACGGGTTGCAGGATATTTTCCTTCAGGAAGTCCCAGCATTTTCTTCAGCATATTGGTAACTAATGTTATGCCTTCTTTCCCTGCAAGCAATCCTCCCAACAACAAAAATATCTCAGGACCTCCAACTAAAAAAAAGGTAACTAAAGCTGCAGTAATTGTAGAATCAAAACCTAAAAAAGGAACAATGATTCCAATCAAGGGGCAAATAAAACCAAGAACCACAAGTCCAATCCCGATTTTACTTTTAAGCGATGTGTTTTTCATAAGTTCTAAATTTTCAAAATCATTTTTTTCAATACCATACAAATTGAACAGTTGGGACTTGCGCCAGGTATTGTGTTAAAGTTATAACTAAAATTACTCTTGCCCAAAAAGATTAATCCTTATCAAAGAGATCTGTTCTTAAGAAAAGAGGGAGTCATGCTCCCTCTTCTATCGAGACTATTATTCACATTAATCTCTTTAACTTTTAGCCTTTATATGTGGCCAAATCCTTATCGTCAATATCAAAGTATGACAGTGGAGCCAACCTTCTCAATCCATCTTTTTCAACTACCCATTCGTCTTCAATCCAGATTTGTTGATATCCATGTTTCTTATCATCAACAATCAAGGTAGGTTCAAGACATAAAATCATGCCTTCCTGTAGTGGCACATCGTAGTCCTGCTTATCAGCTGGGTTCATTTGTGGCATTTCATCCATCTGCGTACCAATACCGTGACCTAACATCACTAAAGGATAGCCTTTTTTATCGTGAGCAGAAATAAACTTCTCTACCATACTGGAAATCATTTGACCTGGTTTAATCGTAGCCATGATTTCATGATAATTATGAACATTCCACTCATAAGCATCTCTTACCTTAGCAGAGGTTTCCCCTAAAATTCTACAACGTCCATAGTCAGTTGTTCCTCCACCAAAGGCCATATAGCCCTGATCCGAACTAATTACATCACCTTCCTTATATTGACGACCAACTGGCGTCCAGGTAAGACCCATCACACCTGATCCAGGTTCAAAGCGATACGTAAGGTTCAAACAATGTTGTTCAGAAGATTCTTCCAGGGCAAATCGCTCTGCCATTTTTGAGGCCATTGTAAAATCTTTCCATCCTACTTCTGCCTCACTCATGGTATCCCATAAAATCTTATTGTGCACCTTACAAGCCTCTTCCATCAATTCGATCTCTTCGGCTGATTTGATCATACGCTTTTTTGCCAGGTCAATACCAACTCCTACATATTCAACACCTGGAGTTAATCTTTGCAATTCCTGTAAGGCAAATAAATCAGGAACCCCGTCAAATCCGATTCGTTTAGCACCGCCATGGGTAGCAATAGCCTCGGCCATCATTCTTGCCCATCGTCTTGGTACCGAGCGCAAATAAGATTCTGACCCTGCAGATCTCCAGTCATCAACCGTCCAGATCGATCCTGGTTTCCCCGGGTCGTATATTCCACCTGGTGAATGTGGGTGACTATCGCCAAAGGCATCATTTACCATAGGAGATACCAAGGCATTTTTGGAAATGAGATAACCAAAACAGTTATCAGATTCGGGATGAAAACGAGGCATTACATCGAATGCATATCGTGTATTACCATAATCCCAAAGATATAAGAAGTCTAAATCGTGTTCTTTAATTAAATCCAAAACTCGTGTACTTCTGTAATTATAAATCGATTTGATTTTTGATTCTGATACTAAATGTTTCATTACTAAAATATTTAAATGTTAAACTTTAATAATAAGAAAGTCTGTATGTTTTGCTCCCTTATACTACTAAAAGGGTCAATTCTGACAAAAACCCTAAAAACATGATAAAAAAAATTTCTATTATTTTACAAAAACAACACAGATCATTGATAAACAGAGCTTTGTAGCCATGTTTTTTTTAGTAAAAACAGTATTGATTCCGATATGAATTTAAATTTAGAAGGACAATTTAGAAATCAGGATTACTTTCAGCATCCTTTGAACTCTAAATTAGGAGTAAAAGCTGCAAAATGAAAAGGATTAACTGCGTTGATCCTGAATAAGCTCCATGCTGAGAAAGAAAACCCTGATCAGGCTAGTGCCTGATCGCGTTTTTTCCAAATAAAAAACCCTCCGCTAAAAGCGAAGGGTTTCCTTTCATCTGTGACCCCGACAGGATTCAAACCTGTAACCCTCAGAGCCGAAATCTGATGCGCTATTCAGTTGCGCCACGGGGCCAATATGTTCTTTTTAACTCAATGCCTGTTTTACTATTGTTGAAATAGCTTTACCATCAGCCTTACCAGCCAATTGTTTTGAAGCCATACCCATCACTTTTCCCATATCCTTCATTGAACTGGCACCAGTCTGAGCAATTATTCCTTCAATTGCAGTTTTTAATTCCTCCTCACTCATTTGAGCCGGCAAGAATTGTTCCAAAATTTTAGCCTGTGCAATCTCAGGTTCTGCCAGATCCGCTCGGTCTTGTTCCTGAAAAATACTGGCACTATCTTTTCTTTGCTTGACGAGTTTTTGGACGATTTTGATCTCATCTTCTTCAGATAGTTCAACATT
>CAYQPI010000003.1:0-41429 GCA_964419405.1 uncultured Flavobacteriaceae bacterium | reverse complement strand
ACGGAACTGGAGCACAACTAATCGACAAGCATCCGTTGAGAATTTATAAATAACGAATTAATAATCAATTGAATAAAATATGGCACAAGAAATCAAAACACAGTGGGAAGGGCAAATGCTTTTTAACGCAGACACCCTTGGAGGAAATTTTAAAATAGATGCGGCTGAAGAATCTGGAGGTCAAGGCAAGGGAGTAAGGCCCAAGGCTTTAATGCTAACCTCTTTAGCTGGATGTACAGGTATGGACATCGTTTCTCTTTTAAAGAAAATGCGTGCTGAGGTTAACGACCTAGACATTAATGTCGCAGGAGAGCTCACAGATGAACATCCTAAAATCTATAATAAAGTGACACTAGAATATATTTTCTATGGTGAAGATCTTAAAAAAGACAAAATAGAAAAGGCCATTCAGCTATCTGCAGAAAAGTATTGTGGCGTGATGGAAATGTTTAAGCAATTTGCAGAGATCACAACTGTCGTAACCTATAAAAACAAAAAAAGCTCCTAGTTCAGGAGCTTTTTTTATTTGATCTTGTATTTTTTATTAATTGTTAGAGTTCAAGATGGTTACGACTAAGGCTGTCATAGAAATCAGCAGACCAAGTGATGACAATATCACCCCTGTCTGAGCACCAATGGCAGAGTTTTTAGCCCTTGTTTTATTTGGTTCTACGTAGACTACGTCATTTTGAGATAAGTAATACACTGGTGAATTAAATAAATCATCTGATTTCAAATTTACCCTTGTATACGTTTTTTTACCATCATAATCCTGAATGACCAGGACATTTTCTCTTTCACCATAAATGGTTAAATCTCCCGCTAAGGAAATAGCCTCTATCAAAGTTATTCTTTCATTTACAGCGGTAAAAGTTCCTGGTCTGGCAACTTCTCCTAAAACGGTAATCCTATAATTAACGGTTTCGATATCAACAATTGGATCCTTTATATAATCCTTTAATTTATCCTGAAGCATTTTAGTCGCCTGAGATCTATTTAAACCTGCAATTTTTAATGTACCTAATACTGGGAAATTAATATTCCCTTCAGGATCTACTCTATAGGTCTGTATTGTTTCTCTTCCTTGCGCATCTAAAAGGTCTTGAGACACTGTAACGGAAGATTTATTAAATGGTCTGGCTGCTTCAGAATCCAAAGCATTCACGACGATGATAAGCTCGTCGTCAAAATGATAGGTCGGTGAATAACTATCGAGTCCAATCGAGTTGTTAGAACTATCCATTCCGTTGAAGTAAACAACATCTTCTTTTGTGGCACAAGAAAACAGGAAACTGGCTATAATAACCAGGCTAGCAATTTTTTTCATTTTGAGGGGTTTTATTTAACGAATATACTTATTTATTTTAATTATGCAAATCTATCTTTCTAATAGAAAGGACATTAGACTTGTATTTGAATAGCCTTTTTTCCTATTTGATAATACTCAAATCCTTTGCTTTCCAAGCGTAAATGCGAATATTGATTTCTGCCATCAAAGATGACCGGATCTACTAATTTCATCTGTAGCTCCTCAAAATCCGGCGATCTGAATTCCTTCCATTCCGTAAGCAGGATCATGGCATTCGCATCAGTTAAGGTTTCATACTTTGAATTGAAATAACTGATATTTGGCGTGTCTTTTAAATAAAAAGACTGGGCTTCATGCATCGCCTTAGGATCATAAGCCTTAATTTTGGCTCCTCTTTTGACCAACTCATTTATAATGTATATAGCCGGAGCCTCTCGCATATCATCTGTGCCTGGTTTAAAAGCCAAGCCCCAAATGGCAAAGGTTTTACCTGTCAAATCTTCTCCAAAGCGACCAATTACTTTTTTAGCAATAACCAGCTTTTGCTGATCATTCACCGCTTCGACTGAAGCAATCAAAGAAGCATGATATCCTTCATTCTCTGCAATTTTCTTTAGAGCTTTAACATCTTTTGGAAAACAAGAACCTCCATAGCCGCTTCCAGGGTAAATAAAACTATAACCAATTCTTGAATCAGAACCAATCCCGATTCGTACCTGATTTACATCGGCATCGACTAATTCACAAATATTGGCGACCTCATTCATAAAGGATATTTTTGTCGCCAGCATGGCATTCGCCACATATTTTGTCATTTCAGCAGATCGAACATCCATTTCAATCATTCTGTCATGATTGTGGGTAAATGGCGCATATAAGTCTCTCATGGTTTGGAATGCAAACTCACTGTCTGCCCCGACAACAATTCTATCAGGTTTCATAAAATCTTGAATTGCAGCTCCTTCTTTTAGAAATTCAGGATTTGACACGATGTGATAATCTATTTGCTCTTGACGTTTTTTTAACTCATGTTCTAAGGTGGCTGCTACCTTATCTGCTGTTCCAACCGGAACCGTCGATTTATCGACCACTACCAAAGGATTTTTAATTTTTTGACCTATTTCAGAGGCAACACTTAAAACATATTGCAGGTCTGCAGAACCATCCTCACCCATAGGTGTTCCTACGGCAATAAAAACTACTTTTGAATTATCGAGACCATATTCAAGGTCGGTGCTAAAATGCAAACTTCCGTTCTGAACATTTTTCAGTACCATCGACTCTAAGCCTGGTTCATAGATGGGAATAATTCCATCTTTTAATTTATCTATTTTTTTTTGATCTATGTCTATGCAAGTCACATGATTTCCCATTTCGGCAAAACATGTTCCTGTCACTAATCCGACGTATCCTGACCCAACAACAGTTATGTTCATTTCTACACTTTAATCGTTTCTCTCTTTTCTATTTTTCTCAAAAAACTCAAGGGGATATTTATATTAAAACAACTGCCCAAAGAATCAATCTTAACCACGACTCTATGGTTCTTCCCTTCCCTCATACAGGTGGCAATCAAGCCCATAAAGGGTCCGTTAATAACCTCCACATCATCCCCACAGGCAAGTTCCATGCATGTAGAGATCTCATGATTCTCTTTTGCTCCTGTCAAGATTCTAAGGTTTTCAATTTCAACGTCCCTGATTTTCGCAGGCTTCCCTAAATGCTTTAACACATTTACGGTACCTTGAATCGGCAAGGTTGTATACAAATCCTTTTCGGCCATCTTCACAAAAACATATGATGAAATTAAGGGCAATTCCACTGTTTTTTTACGGTCACTCCATTGTCTGATGGTCTTCACCATTGGTAAAAAAGCCTCCATGTTCTGATCCAACATTCTCTGGTACACTTTTTTCTCAGATCTTGGCTTTGTGAAAATAGCATACCAATTGGTTAATTCTTCACTTTTACTCATGCTCATTATTCAATGTTTTCGTTGAACTAGGTTTCTAAACAGTTCCTTTTAGAATCGACGAACAAATATAATATTTAATATATTTACCCTGCAATTTAAAGAGAGAATAATCTATCCTAATACCCTCAATTAATCCCTGACGAATTGAACAGAATTATCCTATCTGTAACCAACGATTTAATAACAGATCAACGCCTTATTAAAACGTGTGAATGTTTTAACGAATTAGGCTTTGATATATTGCTAATTGGCCGAAAATTGAAACCAGTTCAGGAAGTCAAATTTCCATTTAAGACCTACAGACTTAATTTACTCTTTAATCGTGGCTTTTTATTTTACGCCGAATACAATATTCGATTATTCATTAAACTCGTGTTCTTAAAAAAACAAATCCTGTATGCCAATGACCTGGATACCTTGGCAGCAAATTACCTGGCCAGTAAACTTTCATCATCAAAACTTATTTACGACAGTCATGAATACTTTACTGAAGTTCCTGAATTAGTTGCACGGCCACAAATCAAGTGGTTTTGGACTCGTTTAGAAAATTACATCTTTCCAAAATTAAAAAATGTGATCACTGTCAATCATAAAATTGCAGAAGCATATGCTTCCAAGTATCATGTTCCCATCACAGTGGTTCGAAATGTCCCTAAACTACAAGCGAATAAAAGTAATGCCTCTTTAAATATTAGAAAAGACAATCACAAGTTAATCATTTACCAGGGAGCCTTGAACATGGGTCGAGGATTAGAACTCATGATACAGGCAATGCCTTTTCTCGAGAATCATTTGTTAATAATTGTTGGACAAGGAGATTTAGACACCCCCCTTAGAGCTCAGGTAAATCGTTTACATTTGCAGGATCAAGTAATATTTCTCGGTCGTAAACGACCAAATGAATTAGTTGACATTACAAAACAAGCTGATATAGGTATAAGTCTTGAGGAAGATGTAGGTCTAAACTATCGCTATTGTTTACCAAATAAAATATTTGATTATATACGGGCAAAAATACCCGTACTGGTTTCTGATTTACCCTTGCTAAAAGAATTAATTGCTGATTTTGAGATTGGTCAAACTGTGATTGCAAGAGAGCCAGAAGTTGTCGCCAAGCAAATAAAAGAGATCATAAGGCATCAGTCTAAATATAAAAAAGGATTACAAAAAGCCATAAAAACCTATCATTGGGAAAGAGAAAAAAAAGTACTAATCGATTTTATTAACAACATTGACTAAAAAATTACATATCATCAGTTTTGATGTACCATACCCTCCAAATTATGGGGGAATTATTGATGTTTTTCATAAAATAAAGGCCCTGTCAGCATGTGGAATTGAGATCTATCTTCACACCTTTGAATATGGTCGCGGCAAACAACCAGAACTGAACAACTATTGTAAAGAAGTTCATTATTACAAAAGAAATACTTCTGGCTTAAATGCACTTGGCCTAATGCCATATATCGTTAAATCAAGAAAAAGTGCTGAATTAAATAGCAATCTAAAGAAAATTCAGGCTCCTATATTACTAGAAGGACTGCATAGCACGTTTGTTCTAAATGCCAGTCTTTTCCCGGATCGAAAAATAGTTGTGAGGGCACATAATATTGAACATGTTTATTATCAGCATCTGGCAAAAACAGAAAGAAGCATTTTAAAGAAACTGTATTATTGGAGTGGGTCATTAAAATTAAAAAGTTACGAGAAGGTTCTTAAAAAAGCTGAGAAGATATTTTCTTTGTCCACAACAGAAGATGCATACTTTAAAAACAAATATGGTGATGAAAAAGCAGTATTTCTTCCTGCCTTTCATGCCAGCAAGAAATTTCATGAATTGTCAAAAAAGGGTTATTTCGCCTTCTTTCATGGAAACCTCAGTGTCGCAGACAATATCAATGCGGTGTCATTTCTTATCGATATTTTTAAGCCATTGGCCTATCCATTGGTTATTGCAGGCAAAACTTCGGACAAAAAACTCTTATCAAAAATCGATACGTATAATAACATCAGCTTTATTGAATTAAAAGATGAGGCACAATTATTTGAATTGCTCCATAGGGCTCATGTCAACATTTTGTTTTCTCAAAACAGAGCAGGGCTAAAGCTGAAACTAATTAATTCTCTTTTTCAAAGCAGGTATGTTATCGCAAACGATCATGTTGTACAAGGCTCAGGTTTAGAACCCCTTTGCAAGATTGGAAACACAAAAAAAGAAATTACCAATCAACTCCTTAAACTTATTGACAAAGATTTTTCAGAAGAAGAAATTGCCTTGAGAAAGGACTATCTGAAATTATACGACAATCAAATAAATGCGAAAAACCTCATTAAAGAACTCTATTAAACATTACACAACTTCAAATATTTTCCCTCCTTCACATTTGAGCGTCTTATGAGGAAACTTTAATATCAGCGCATAATCATGGGTGGCCATTAAAATAGTAATCCCTGCCTTATTAATATCTTCCAGCACGTTCATAATTTCAACCGAGGTTTTTGGGTCTAAATTTCCTGTTGGCTCATCAGCCAGAATCATTTCTGGGGTATTCAAAAGGGCCCTTGCAATGGCAACACGTTGCTGCTCACCCCCAGACAGCTGATAAGGCATTTTAAAGCCCTTCGTTTTCATGTCTACCTTTTCCAACACCTCATTTATTTTAACGTCCATTTGATTTTTACCTTTCCAGCCTGTGGCCTTTAAAACAAAAAACAGATTATCATATACAGAGCGGTCATTTAACAACTGAAAATCCTGAAATACAATTCCTATTTTTCTTCTTAAATAAGGAATGTCTTTTTCTTTTAGTTTTCTAAGGTCAAAATCTACAATAGATCCTTTTCCATTTTGCAAAGGCAGGTCTCCATAGAGCGTCTTCATCAAACTACTTTTTCCGCTACCGGTTTTTCCAATGATATAGTTGAAATCTCCTTTTTGAATTTCCAAATTTATATCAGACAATATTAAATTTTCTCTTTGAAATATTGAGGCGTCGTTTAATTGGAGCATTTTGCATTTTTTGGTGAAACTCTTTGTTGGTCAAATGAGCTTTCTGTTACTAATTGGAAACTAATTATTGACAAACTTAATGTTTAAATTTGAAATATTAAAGCCCTGGAAATGTATCCCTAGGTAACTGAAAAAATGACCATGATCGCCATAATACTGAGCCATGGCACCTGAATTCCAATAGATCTTTATTTTTAACAAAGATTTTAAAAATAAAATGTGTTGAATTTGAGAGGAAGTGTTAATATTATCGACTCTAAGAAGAAACAAGAAGAAATGAATAGTGTAAATTTAACGAAAGACATATTTGACATTAAAAAATCCCTGAATTACTTGAGTAATCGTTCTTTTTTAATTGCTGGCTTCATCGCCGTTTTACTGACAAGTTCTTGTAAAGAACCAATTCCTGAATTAGGTATAAAGCAAGGAGTTTGGAGAGGCTATATTACAACCCAGGGAAATGACATTCCTTTTAATTTTGATGTAATGAAAAATAAAGGAGCCTATCAAATCAAGCTTGTCAACGGATTAGAAAAATTAGATATCGATAAAATTGATGTGCTTGAAGATTCTCTTTTTTTTGATATGCATATTTTTGACATCAGTGTAAAGGCAAAGATATATCGAGACAGCCTTGTAGGTACTTATACTAAAAATTATGCCGAAGGGTATGTACTGCCATTTAAAGCATTTTACGGTAAAAAGAATCGTTTTGATAATATCAGCAGTTCGAACATTTTCGATGGCAGCTGGGAAACCACTTTTAAAGATGCCAAGGGCAAAGAAACTCCCGCCATTGGAATTTTTAAAAAACAAGGAAATACGTTGAGAGGCACGTTTTTAAGTAAAACAGGTGATTATCGTTATCTGGATGGTTATACCAATAAAGACACCATGTATTTATACACCTTTGATGGCAACCATATTTATAAATTTCGAGCGTATAAAGAAAATGATTCTCTGCTCAAAGGCGAATACTGGTCTGGAAAAACGAGTTATAAAACTTTTATCTCTAAGAAAAATGACACGGTTACCTTACCCGATGCAAACAGTTTGACCTATTTAAAAGACGGGTATGAAAAAATTGATTTCTCCTTCCCCGATTTGGATGGGAAACTGGTTTCCCCTTCAGATGAAAAGTATAAGGATAAGATTTTAATCCTTCAAATTTTAGGAACATGGTGTCCGAATTGCATGGATGAAACAAGGTTTTTGTCTGATTGGTACAGCAAGAATCATTCAAAAGGTGTTGAGATTATTGGCTTGGCTTATGAAATCAAGCCTGAATTCGAATATGCAAGAGATCGTGTATTAAGTATGAAAGAGAAAATGAATGTTCCTTATGACTTTGTTATTGCAGGAACCTCTACCACGAAATCTGCTTCTGAGTCCTTGCCAATGCTCAATAAGGTGATGTCCTTTCCAACCTCTATCATTATTGACAGAAATGGCAAGGTCAGGAGAATTCATACGGGTTTTTCGGGCCCGGCCACTGGAGTACATTATGAAGAATTTGTTGATGACTTTAATCAATTTATGAAAAAACTCATTGAAGAATGATTCGATTATTTGAAGCAAAATCAATGACTTTTCAACAATATGTTGAACTAATCAACAATTTCACAATTTATTTCTGATTTGACGTTAGCTAAATAATCTATGTGCTATTTTTGATTTTTTCTAAGGATTCCCGTTCAATGAGGTTGCTAAAAATATTCATTTTATTTGCTTTTTTTTCTGTTTTACACGTAAAAGGACAGAAGTCTGTAATTTATACACATGAGCTTGTTGACTTCAATCACGCCATGCAACTTTACTCAAATAAAGACTATGTCGCCTCACAACTAATCTTTGAAAATATTAAAAACACCTTTGACGAAGCCTCAGAACTGAAGGCCAGATCTTATTACTACGAAGCCTTTTGTGCCATTAGACTAAAGCAAAAGAATGCCGACGATTTAATGAACACATTTTTTGAAAAATTTCCTACAAGTACCAAACGAAACACGGCTTTTTTGGAGGTTGGAGATTATTATTTTAATAATCGAAGTTATGCCTATGCCTTAAAATGGTTTAATAAAATCAACGAGAATAATCTGACCCTTTACAATCAGGAAAACTTTAATTTTAAAAAAGCCTATGCTCTTTTTGCTGTTGGAAGTTTTGCAAATTCCAGAAAGTATTTTTCAAAGCTTTTGGATTCAGATACTTATGGAGCTCAGGCCAAGTATTATTACGGATATATGGCCTATCAGGATGACGATTATACCGAAGCCGACAAGTACTTGAATCAGGTTGCCGACAACAAGGGGTTCGATGATGATATTCCCTATTATATGGCCAATATCAAATTCAAAACCGGCAAATTTCAAGAGGCTATTGATGCTGCAGTGCCATTACTAGAAAAATCAAACGGAATCCAACGTTCAGAGTTATCCAAAATTATTGGTGAGAGCTATTTTAACCTGGACGATTTTGAAAATGCCATACCCTACCTGCTCGACTATGAAGGCAAAAAAGGAAAATGGAATAATACTGATTATTACCTGCTGGGATATGCCTACTACCAGCAAAAAGATTATGAAGAAGCTGTCAACTGGTTCTCGAAAATTATTGATGGAAACAATGCGGTCTCACAAAACGCTTATTACCACCTGGCAGAGTGTTATTTAAAAAGTGATAGAAAACAAGAAGCACTGAATGCTTTTCGAAACGCCAAGCAAATGGATTTTAGCCCAGAGATCAAAAAAGATGCCTGGTTAAATTATGCCAAACTTAGTTATGAAATTGGCAATCCATACAAAAGTGTTGCTGAAGTGATTCAGGAATATCTGACGGCATATCCAGATGAGATCGATCAGGCCGACGTAAGAGAATACCTGATCAGTGCTTATATTGCAGCCAATGACTTTGAGGGAGCCTTAAATTATTTAAAAAACGCCGATACCGAGGATAATGACACCTATCACAAGGTGGCATTTTTATATGGGGTACAACTGTTCAAGGATAACCGATTCGAGAAGGCTATTCAAAATTTTGACCTTTCTCTTGAAACCTCAACAGCGTCTGAATTCAAGGCCAGATCACTGTTTTGGAAAGCAGAATCTCAGTATAGATTGAAACAGTATGATAAAGCTTTAGAAAATTTTCAGGATTTTTCGAAACTAACCGAAGCCAGTGATACAAAAGAATTCAATATCGTATTATATCATATAGCCTACTCTTATTTTCAATTACAAGATTACAACCAGGCAGGAGGCCATTTTAATGAGTTTTTAGCGATATCAATTGATCAGGATTTAGCAAGAGACAGCTACCTCAGACTTGGAGATTGCTACTTTGCGCTCAGCAGCTATTTTAAAGCTATTCCTGCTTATGAAAAGGTGATCGATGCCAATGACCTTGATGTTGATTATGCCCAGTTACAAATTGCCTTTTGTTATGGCTACATGGGTGAAACGGATAAGAAAATAAGCTCCCTGATCAATTTTACCGAAGTTCATTTGAAATCTACTTTAAGAGATGATGCGTTCTATGAATTGGGAAATTCTTATGTGAAATTAAGTAACGATACAGAAGCTTTGGAGGCCTATGATGAAGTGGTCACTAATTATCGCATGAGTTCTCTTGTATCAAAATCTTTGTTAAAGCAAGGCTTGGTTTATTTTAATTCAGATAAAAACGACCAGGCTCTTGACAAATACAAACAAGTAGTGAATAGCTACCCTGGGACTGATGAAGCCAAAGAAGCCATCTCAAATGCAAAACAAATTTACATTCAGCAGGGTCGTGTGGACGAATATGAAAACTTTATTCGAAATGTAGATTTTGTAAACGTTACAGATGATGAAATTGAAAACACCATGTTTGCCTCGGCTGAACAGTTTTATTTGTCAAACAACTGGGATAAAGCCATAGAATCTCTGGGCAAGTATCTCGAAAGGTTTCCATCTGGCTCCAACGCACTTGTAGCCAATTTTTTAATGGCCGATGCCTTACAAAAAACCGATCAACTTGAAAAGGCCATCCCTTATTATCAATTTATACTAGACAAAGACAAAAATCAATATACAGAAAAGTCTTTACTGACTGTTTCCTACTATTATTTGAATGAGGAAAACTGGGAACAGGCGATGATTCTTTTAACACGTCTGGAACAAGAAGCAGAGACGGCGCAGAACATTTTGTTTGCTCAAAGTAATCTAATGAAAGGGAATTATGCTTTGAAAAAATTTGATTTGGCTGAAGATTACGCGGCTAAAGTAATAGAGCATCCAAAACTTGAACCAAAAATATTGTCGGATGCTCAGATCATCATTGCGAGATCTGCCTTTGAAACGGGTGATTTCTTAAAAGCTCAGGATGCTTTCAAAATTGTGGAAGAATCTGCAACTGGTGAGTTAAAAGCAGAAGCCATTTATTACGATGCTTTTTTTCTGCATGATGAAGGTAATTACAAATTATCGAATGTTGCCGTGCAAAAGCTGGCTTCAGAGTTTTCTGCTTTCAGGTACTGGGGAGGGAAAGGACTGGTTATTATGGCCAAAAACTTTTATGAGTTAGAAGATGCATATCAAGCGACGTATATATTAGAAAGTGTTATTGACAAATTTTCAGAATTCGACGATCTGGTAGAATCGGCTAAAACCGAATTGAACAGAATTAAAACACAGGAATCAAAAACCAATTCATCGGTAATCATTGAATAAGGAAAAGCCTAATAGGAAATAAAAATGAGTAAATACAAGATATTCTTTTTACTGTTACTAATCAGCAGTCTGGCTTTTTCTCAAAAAAAGAAAAAAGACAGAATTGCAACTGAAGAGATCAATGTCGTGAAGCCATTTTCTCCTACAGTTTCAGAGGCCTTTAAGATCAATTCTGAACCTGAAATTGACAGCATTGATATCGGCGGAAAAAAAGACATCAATTATACGATCAACTCTATTCCTGTGGCCTCCACTTTTACTCCTGCTAAAGGAAAAGCCAAAACGCTAAAAAGAGTTCCTAAGGAACGATTTTATAATAATTATATCTCAGCCGGTTACGGAAATTACAGTACACCTATTTTTGACATTTTTGCGCACAGCAATTCGTCTAATTATAACGACTTCGGAGGTTTTTTAAAATACCATTCATCAGGAGGCGGCATTGATGGTCTGGTCCTGGATGATGATTTTAAAGATCTGGATGTAGATCTTTACTATAAGCAATCCGAGAGAATGTTTGACTGGAACATCAAAGGTGGGCTCGACTATTTAAGCACCAATTGGTATGGCCTGTCAGATCTCATTGATTATTCAGAATCAACCATCAATTCAATTGTAGAAAGACAATCTTACACGAATATCTATTTAAGTGGAGAAATTGAGTTTTTTGATTCATTGATCCATTCTGGTGGTCTTTCCTTCAACAGGTTTACAGATAAATATAAAAGTGGTGAAAACCATCTTGACATACATTCAATCATCGATTTTCCTATTGGACAAGAATTAATGTATTCAGAAATAAGTTTTGAACTTTTAAACGGGAAATTCGAAAATGACTATTTTCAAACTGAAAATCTTAGCTACACCTATTTCAATATTGGATTTAGTCCAAATTTTGAAGTCTTAAGAGAAAATTTGACTCTTAATTTAGGAGCAAGACTCTACTATAGCATCACTAATAATTTCGATGGAAGCAAGTTTTATTTCTATCCGAACATAACGGCTTCTTATAATATAAGCGAAGAAGCTTTGATTGCCTATGCAGGTGTTATTGGTGATCTACAACAAAACAGTTATGAAAATTTTGTGAATGAAAACCCCTTTGTTTCGCCAACTCTGTATATTCAAAGAACAGATCAGCAATACAATGCCTACGCAGGAATCAAAGGCTTGTTGAATTCTAAAATACGATTCAACTTAAAAGCTGCCTATATCAGCGAAAAAGACAAACCTTTATACAAATTGAACCCTTCGCTAACAGATGGCACAAATGCAGTCAATGAAGGTTATGAAGCAGGAAATTCGTTTCAGGTAGTTTATGATGATGTAAATACTATTTATTTTAATGCCGAGATTATTTTTGACCTTTGGAAAGAATTCAAATTTGGTGGTAATCTTGACTTTAATTCCTATAGTTTGAAAAATGAGGAACACGCTTGGAACCTCCCTTTAATGAAGGCTACCTTACTTGCCAAATACACTCGAAAAAAGTGGAGTGCAGGAGCCGATTTATTCTTTTCATCAGATAGAAAAGATGAACTATCCATCATTCCTGATACGAACATTAGAGTAACCAATGCGGCTTATTTTGACATGAACCTTAACGGGATTTATACCATCGATGATAAATTTGATGTTTTTGTGAATGTAAATAACATCCTAAGTAGCAACTATGAGGTATATACAAACTTCAAAGTTCAAGGCCTGCAAGTTTTTGGAGGAGTCAAATACAAATTTGATTTCTAAGCGACTTAGCTGTACATTTTCTTGTAGTAGGTTTGATATGCACCCGATGTCACATTCTCAAGCCAAGAGTCATTGGCCAAATACCAATCCAAGGTCTTTTCTAAGCCTTCTTCAAAAGTAACGCTTGGTTTCCAACCTAATTCTTTGTTGATTTTATTTGCATCGATGGCATACCTTCTGTCATGCCCTGCTCTGTCTTTTACATAGGTAATTAATTTCTCAGAACTTCCGGTTTCTCGTCCCAGTTTTTGATCCATCAACTGGCATAATAATTTGATCAAGTTTAAATTGGTCCATTCATTAAAGCCTCCAATATTATAGGTGTCACCAACTTTTCCTTTATGAAAAACAACATCGATGGCCGTAGCATGATCTTCTACAAACAACCAGTCACGTGTGTAATTTCCATCACCGTAAACAGGAAGTGCTTTTGACTTTTTTATATTATTAATAAAAAGTGGAATCAACTTTTCAGGAAATTGATTTGCACCGTAATTATTGGAACAATTACTAATGACAAAAGGTAAATTGTAGGTGTTTCCATAGGCTCTGACAATATGATCTGAAGCAGCTTTGGAGGATGCATATGGCGATTGTGGATCATAGGAGGTGGTCTCTGTAAAAAGCCCCGTTTTTCCTAAAGACCCGTATACTTCATCTGTTGAAACATGATAAAACAACTTCCCTTCGAAGTTGTTTTCATGAATTTCTCGAAAGGCATTCAAAAGATTGGCAGTACCTAATACATTCGTTTCAATAAAGTCATTAGGATTGGTAATTGAACGATCCACATGACTTTCTGCTGCCAGATGAATGACTGCATCGAATCGGTGCGCTAAGAACAATTCTCTTATTTGATCAGCCTCCTTTATATCGGCCTTGATAAACTCATAGTTCTTTTTAGACTCAAGGTCCTTTATATTCTCCAAATTACCTGCATAGGTAAGGGCGTCCAAATTATAAATCCTATAATCGGGATACTTATTGACAAATAATCGCACAACATGAGATCCGATAAACCCCGCTCCACCAGTGATCAATATACTTTTATTCTCTTCTGACATTTCTGAAATTTTGATTTTGAGGTTTTTATTTTTGTTTTAATTGCCATTTCCAGGCCGAGCTCAGACCTTCTTCAAGACCCAATTCAGCCTTCCATCCCAATTCTTCATTGGCTAAGGAAGTGTCTGCATATGCTGCAGTAATATCTCCTTCCCTTCTATCGACAATCTTATAATTTAATGTAGTTTGATTTACTTTCTGAAAGGCATTGACAACGTCTAATACAGAACTTCCGGTTCCGGTACCTACATTAAAATACTCCATTTTTGATTTATTAGCACCTTTTAGCAATCGCTGCAAAGCACAAATATGGGCCTTTGCTAAATCAACGACGTGAATATAATCTCTTATGGCGGTACCATCAGGAGTTGGATAATCATCTCCAAAAACAGATAACTCACCTCGTAAACCTGCAGCCGATTGAGTCACAAAGGGAATCAAGTTTTGAGGAACTCCGATGGGTAACTCTCCTATCAGTGCACTTTCATGAGACCCGATTGGGTTAAAGTAGCGTAAGGCAATGGCAGAAATTGCTTCCACCTTTGTAATATCTTCAATTATCTCTTCTCCAATCTGCTTGGTATTGCCATAAGGAGATTCTGCCTTTTTTACCGGTGCAGATTCTGTGATCGGGAGTTCATCAGCCTGCCCGTATACGGTACAAGATGAACTAAAAATCAAATGTGGCACATCATTATCACACATGGCTTTTAACAAATAGACCAAGGTTGAAATATTGTTCTCATAGTATTTCAAGGGATCTTCAACACTTTCACCCACCGCCTTCGATGCAGCAAAATGAATGATCCCAGCAATTTTATGCTCTCTAAAAAACTCAGCAACTTTTTCCTTCTCTTTTAGGTCCATTTGAACAAAGGCAGGCTTTATTCCTGTAATTTTTGTAATCCCCTCAAGCACTTCTATTCTCGTGTTAGAAAGATCGTCAATAATGATCACTTCATAGCCTTCCTGTTGCAATTCAACCACGGTATGAGAACCTATAAAACCCAGTCCTCCAGTCACTAATATCTTATTTTCATTCATTTTCATATGTTCATGTTTAGTTGGCATTATATAATTGACTATCCAACAAAATCAACAATGGTCTGAATGATCAAATCCTGTTGCTCTTTCTCTAATTCTGTGTGCATTGGTAAAGAAATTACTGAAGTCACCAAATCATTGGTCACCTTAAACTCATCTTCTTTATAACGGTCATCTTTATAAGCCTTTTGACTATGTAAAGGTACGGGATAATAAATCGCATTTGGAATTCCTTTCTCCATCAAATGTTGATGAAGCGCATCTCGTTTACCGTTTGTAATTTTCAAGGTATACTGATGAAACACATGACAATTACAGGTATCACATATTTCACCGCATTTCTCCGTGGTAGGAGTAATAATATTAGGATTATTTTTAAAGCCATTATTATAATATCTGGCTGCATTCCTTCTGGCCGAACAGTAATCATCTAAATGAGGTAATTTCAATCTCAATACGGCAGCCTGAATACTGTCTAACCTGGAATTCACACCCACAACATCGTGATAATACCTTTTGTACATTCCATGATTCACCATTCCTCTTATGATGTGTGCAAGTTCATCGTCATTAGTAAAAATCGCACCCCCATCTCCGTAGCAACCTAAATTTTTCGAAGGGAAAAATGAAGTCGTCCCAATGGTACCAATGGTTCCTGCTTTTTTTGTACTGCCATCACTAAAAGTGTAATCTGCACCAATCGCCTGGGCCGTATCCTCAATAACAAATAAATCATGTTTTTTAGCAATAGCTAAAATTGCCTCCATATTGGCACATTGCCCGAATAAATGAACGGGCACTATCGCCTTGGTTTTTGGAGTTATGGCCTTTTCCAAAGCTTCCAAATCAATATTAAAGCTTTTTGCATCTACATCAACCAAAACCGGCGTTAATTTTAACAATGCAATCACCTCCACTGTGGCAGCAAAGGTAAAATCTGCAGTGATTACCTCATCTCCCTGTTCTAAGCCAAGGCCCATCATCGCAATCTGCAAGGCATCAGTTCCATTGGCACATGGGATCACGTGTTTTACCTGTAAATAATCCTCAAGATCTGCTTGAAACTTTTTAACTTCAGGACCATTGATAAAGGCAGCTGAAGCCACCACGCCATTAATTGCTGTATCAATTTCAGGTTTGATTTTTTCGTATTGACTTTGTAAGTCAACCATTTGAATTTTCTTCATTTTGGTCAGTTTTAATTCTTATTTCAGCATTTAGCCAGACAAAAATACAAATATTTTGCCCGCTCTTACAGTAAATTTATAATTTAGCTGACAAATGAAATACCTCTATAGTTTTGCGATTTTTTTAGCCGGATGGATTCTGAATGTACTGGCTGTTTTTAATCAAAAGCTTGCCTTGTTTGTAAGCGGAAGAAAGCAGACCTTTTCTCGACTAGAAGCTACTATAAATAAAAGTGATCATGTCCTCTGGGTACACTGTGCCTCATTGGGTGAATTTGAACAAGGCAGACCTATTATAGAGCAATTACGAAAAAGTAAGCCCAGTTCAAAAATTGTTGTTTCATTCTTTTCTCCTTCTGGTTACGAAGTAAGAAAAAACTATAAAGAGGCTGACCTGGTGATTTATCTGCCTCTTGATTCTATTCAAAATGCCAAAAAATTCTTGCAGCTGCTTCATCCAGACATGGCCATATTTGTGAAATATGAAATTTGGCCCAACCTGCTACATCAGCTTAAAAAAAATTCGATTCCAACAATTTTAATCTCAGGAATATTTCGTGAAAATCAAGTGTTTTTCAAAGCCTATGGAGGCTGGATGAAACGATCTTTAGAATCCTTTTCTCATTTTTTCCTCCAAAACAAAAGTTCACAGGAACTTTTGAAAAGCATCGGTTTTAATAATACAACGGTGAGTGGAGACACACGATTTGAAAGCGTGCATAGTTTATTGGGTCAGGAGAATAAATTAGATTTTCTGGAAAGTTTCGTCAGTGGAAATTTAATATTGGTCGCAGGAAGTACCTGGCCAATCGATCACACCTACCTGATTAATTTTCTCAATAAAGAGCATCCGAGCAATTTCAGATGTATTATCGCTCCTCATAATATTAATCATAATGAAATTGATACGTTTCGACTAAAGATTCATCTAAAAACAGCCCTATATTCTGAAGGTAAAATACCCGATGATGCGAAAATCTTTATTGTTGACACTATTGGTTTACTGACTAAGGTCTATAGTTATGCAGATATGGCCTATGTAGGAGGAGGCTTCGATAAGGAAGGCGTTCACAATGTACTTGAACCTGCAGTTTTTGATGTTCCGCTTGTGATCGGTCCCATTTATGATAAATTTGAGGAAGCAAAAGAACTGGTCAAACTGGGTGGATGCCTGGTAGCCCAAAATGAAATTGAACTGGATCAGCATCTCGACACCTTGGTAAAAAGTCCTGAAGATCGATCTAATAAAGGGAAAATTGCAGGCTCCTTTGTCAAAAAGAACCTCGGGGCCACGCAAATAATAATGAGCTATATTGAAAAAGAACTTGGTGATAATTCATAACTTGTACATTAAAACGAAAGAAAATGATTAGAGAAAAATTAGAGGAATATTACAGTGTTGTATTTGAAAAAGAACTGATCGATGAAATTGCCAGTACCGGGACCTACAAAAAAGTTAAAGAAAATGACTTGTTACTCGACATAGGAGATACGTTTCATTATATTCCTTTGATTCTGACTGGTGCCATTAAAATAAGTCGTGAAACAAAAAAAGGAGATGAAATAGTACTGTATTTTTTGGAAAGAGGCGACACCTGTACCATTACTTTTGGCAGCGGTATACAAAGCCATAAAAGTAAGGTTCGAGGTATTGCTGAAAAAGATTCGGAACTCATTTTTATTCCAGTTGAAAAACTAGAGGAATGGATGATTAAATATGCTTCATGGAGAAGTTTTGTAATTGATAGCTACGATATTCGACTGAATGAAATGCTGGAAGCCATAGACACCCTGGCTTTTTTAAAAATGGATGAGCGCCTGTTCAAATACCTTACCGATAAGGTTCAAATCATGAGAAGTACAGAACTAACGACAACTCATCAAGAAATTGCAGTAGATCTGAACACTTCTCGTGTGGTCGTTTCGCGTTTGTTAAAGCAGTTGGAAAATGAAGGAAAGATTAAATTATTTAGAAACAAAATTGAAGTGTTGGATTTTTAGATTGTAACATTTGTTACTTGAGTCGAAGGGCTATCAGTTATTTTTACGAATTAAGAAAATTAGATTATGGATTTTATATTACAACCCTGGGCATGGTATGTGGCCGGACCCTTGATTGCCTTCTGTATGTTCCTCATGTATTTTTTTGGAAAGAAGTTTGGAGTGTCATCAAATCTGGAAACAGTTTGTGCCATGGGAGGTGCCGGCAGATTTGTTGATTTTTTCAAATTTGACTGGAGAAAAAACAAATGGAATTTAGTATTTGTTCTTGGTCTTATTGTTGGAGGCTTTATCTCAGATCAATGGCTTACTCCTGATAACACAGTAGCCATTAATACTGAAACCGTTGCAGACCTCAAAGAAATTGGAATTAACAACGCGGGAGCATCCTATCTGCCTGATGAGATCTTTAGCCTTGACGCCATGTTTACGCTAAAAGGGTTTTTAATTTTGATCATTGCAGGAATTTTGGTTGGTTTTGGTTCACGATATGCCGGAGGATGTACCTCAGGTCATGGTATCGTTGGCTTGAGTAGTTTGTCTGTGGAATCTTTTATTGCCGTAGGAGGATTTTTTATTGGAGGTCTGATAATGACCTGGTTTATATTGCCTTATATATTTTAACAAGTAGAATTATGATGTATATAAAATATTTATTGGTAGGAATATTATTCGGAATCACCTTGAGTAAGGCAGAGGTCATTTCATGGTTTCGGATTTACGAAATGTTTAAACTACAGTCATTTCATATGTATGGAGTGATTGGATCTGCAGTGGCCATTGGAATTATTTTGATGTATTTGTTTAAAAATGAGAAAATCAAAACCTTGTATGGTACTCCCATTATAGTGGAAGCCAAGAAAAAAGGCGTATCCAGAAATTTAATTGGTGGCATTATTTTTGGGCTGGGCTGGGCCCTTGGAGGATCATGTCCAGGACCAATGTATATTTTGCTAGGAAAGGGCGTTGCCTCGATTATTATTGTGCTCTTGGGCGCTCATCTCGGTGCCTACCTTTACCATGCAATAAAGCATAAACTACCCCATTAAAGAGTTTTACTATTTTCTTTTTAATTCAAATAAGCCTTGAATTGAGGCCTTTTTCGTAAATTTAGCAGCTATCTTCCAACAGAATAAATGGATAACTTAATTGACAAACACGGCAGAAGAATTACCTATTTGCGACTCGCGGTCACAGACAGGTGCAACCTGCGTTGTCAATATTGCATGCCGGCCCATGGCATTGATATCGTAAAAAGACAAGAACTTCTGAGCTTTAAGGAGATGTATAGAATTACCAGGGTTTTGAGTGAATTAGGCGTCGACAAGGTAAGGTTAACTGGTGGTGAACCTTTTGTTAGAAAAGATTTTATTCATTTTTTGGAGTCTATGTCTTTTAATAAGAATTTAAAAGAAATAAATATAACAACTAATGGTGCCTTGATTTCTAAACACATTGAAACCTTGGAAAATATTGGTATAAATTCTGTGAACCTCAGTATTGACAGCCTTGACCGAAAAAAGTTTTTTGAAATCACCCGACGTGATGTTTTTCCACAGGTTATTGAGACCTATAGAAATTTGATAAATAGTAAGCTAAGGCTTAAATTAAACGTGGTCATCCAATCAGGTGTCAATACAGATGAAATTATTGATTTTATCGAACTTACCAAAAACGAAAATGTCGCGGTGAGATTTATCGAAGAAATGCCATTTAATGGTAAAGGCATAAGAGAAGTTAAAGAGGTTTGGAATTATACCAAAATTCTGGAAAATATTAAGGCTCATTATTCCAACGTTGAAAGTTTGATTTCTGACAAGACGTCAACTTCCAAAAATTTTAAAGTTCCTGAATACAGCGGCACATTTGGTATTATTCCAGCTTTTACCCGAACTATCTGTACCGATTGCAACAGAATTAGAATTACAGCCACCGGATTATTTAAGAACTGTCTGTTTGATGATGGGGTGTTTAATCTTAAAGATTTTATAAGAAAAGGGGCCAGTGATGATGATTTAAAACAAGTCTTTATGGCAACCGTTCAACAAAAGCCTGCCAACGGATTTATTGCTGAGGCGAACAGAAAGAATAAAAATGTCTCCGAAAGCATGTCCACAATTGGCGGCTAGAAAAATTTTATGAAACAATCTAAACCGTTAATCCTTGTAGAAGAGGCCCTCCGTACTGTATTGGAAGCCACCGAATCTTTTGGCATAGAATCAGTGGCCCTTGAGAATTCTCATGGACGGATATTAAAAGAAAATATAAGAGCAGACCGTGACATGCCTCCTTTTGATCGGGTAAGTATGGATGGGATTGCCATTAATTTTGATTCATTCAAGAATGGAAAAAGATCTTTTCCTATTGAAGGTATTCAGGCTGCCGGAAGTAAGCAATTGAGTTTAAATCACAAGGATCATTGTTTTGAAGCTATGACCGGTGCCATGTTACCATCAGGTACGGATACAATTATTCCCTATGAATTAATCCAAATAGCTGATGGTGTTGCCAAATTGAATGTTGAAGATGTTCATTATTTTCAAAATATCCATAAAAAAGGCCTGGATCGAAAAAAGGATGAACTATTGATCTCTGTCAATTCCGAAATTTCTGCAGCTGAAATCGGGGTATTGGCAACGGTAGGTAAATCAATGGTAAAAGTGGCCAAACTACCCAAGGTGGCCATTATATCGACGGGTGATGAATTGGTAAGTGTTTCTGAATTTCCTGAAGCCTACCAAATCCGTAAAAGTAATGTGCATACCATAGCATCGACCTTAAAAAACCTTCAATTAAGCCCTGAACTTTTTCATATAACGGACGATAAAATAAAACTGAAAGCAACAATAAGTACCCTGCTTGACGATTTTGATGTGCTTATGTTCAGCGGTGCTGTGAGTAAAGGTAAATTTGACTATTTACCGGAAATTTTACATGAGCTGGGGGTTGAAAAATTATTCCATAAGGTAAAACAAAGGCCAGGGAAACCATTCTGGTTTGGTAAAAAAGAGCGAACAACCATTTTTGCCTTTCCCGGCAATCCTGTTTCTGCCTTTGTAAGCTGCCTGAAGTATTTTGTTCCCTGGTTGCAGAAAAGCCTTGAACGTGTTAGAGACGATCAGTCTTATGCCGTTCTTGCCGAAGACTTTTTCTTTAAACCAGCCTTAACTTATTTCCTGCAAGTGAAATTAATAAACAAAAAGGGCATGTTGATGGCATTTCCTATTGCAGGAAATGGTTCTGGAGATTTGGCAAATTTATCTGACAATGATGCTTTTATAGAGCTTCCATCAACAAAAAATGAATTTAAAAAGGGTGAGTTTTATCCTATCATGCGTTACCGCTTTTAAAAATAGCTGATTTTGAGTAAATTTTCACATATCGACGATAACAACAATGCAAAAATGGTCAACGTTATTGATAAAAAAATAACCAAAAGAAAGGCAATAGCCCAAGCTGATATGCATTTAGGTAGTGACCTTATTTCCTTGTTAAAGGGGAATGAAATAACTACTAAAAAAGGGCCCGTCTTTCAGACAGCAGTCATTGCAGGAATCCAAGCTGTAAAAAAAACAGCAGAATTGATCCCCATGTGCCATCCCTTGCTTTTGGATGGTATCAATATTGATATTCAGTTTCTAAAAAAAGAAAGCATCCGAATTACATGTACCGTAAGTATGGAAGGGAAAACCGGTGTTGAAATGGAAGCACTCACAGGAGCTTCGGTGGCCGCTTTAACTGTTTATGACATGTGTAAGGCAATTTCACAAAAAATGATCATTCAAGAGATCAAACTAATAAAAAAAACAGGCGGTAAAAGTGACTTCACTATAGAAACATCATAAAAAAAACAGCAAGAATTACTGGCTGACACTGCTACTCCCAAATTATTACATTTGAATTAGGTCCCATAAAACTAAAGATTCATTTAGAAATTCCTAGAATCAGCTTTATTAAGTATTTTAGCTAAAATTTAATTGATTTTAAATAATTTTTTGATTTAGTTGATGAAAAAACACCAAAAACATGCAAAACTGACCAGAAGAGAAAATGGTGAAAAAGCTTCCTATGAAATTGCCATTATAGGAACCAAATGTTCTCTCATTAAAGAATTAGTCAGTGAAATATCACTTAAAATTAACGACAGGTTCAAAGTGGCTTATGCTGACGCTTCGCATAGTAAAGATATCGAACCTCCTGTTTTTGATGAATTTACCTTTCATCATTCAGGTGATTTGGCCATGCATAGCCATTATAAACTAAATCCCTATACGGATAAATTACTTTTCGATTCCTATGATCTTTTATTCATCAACGGAAATCACTATCCAGGTAAAAATCAAATCTTAATACTTGATGAAGAAAAAGAAGCGTCTGTTCTTAAGAGAATCGAACAATTAGATAATATCGCTTTTTTGATCAATTTGAATCACCGGTCACGGCTATTCTCCTTTTTGGAAGAAACTTATCCTGGTATAAAAGATCTAAAAAGATATTCCATTCACGATATCGATACTATTGTGTCTCATGTCATTGAATTGGTTGAAATGCAAAGAGCCCCACTTAAGGGTTTGGTACTTGCCGGAGGTAAAAGTCTGAGAATGGGAACTGATAAAGGCTTGTTAGATTATTTCGGTAAATCCCAAAGAGACTATTCTATCGAGATGCTGGAAAAGCTAAACCTAAAAACCTTCTTGTCGGTCAGAAAAGAACAAAAAATCGAACAGAAGAATATTATTGAAGATACATTTCTGGGTTTAGGACCTTTTGGCGCGATATGTTCAGCCTTCCAAGATGATCCCAATTCAGCCTGGTTGGTGCTGGCAACCGATCTTCCTTATGTTGACGAAAAATTAATAGGTCAATTATTAGAACACAGAGATTCTAGCAAAGTAGCGACGGCCATTAAAGGAAAAAACAAACCATTCCCTGAACCATTAATAACTATTTGGGAACCCAAAGCATATCCCTTGTTGCTTCAGTTTTTATCCCAAGGGATTTCCTGTCCGAGAAAAGTACTCATAAATTCGGAGGTGAAGCTAATGGAAGTAGATGATGATTTTATTATCAATGTCAACACACCTGAAGAATTTTCTGCTGTAAAAAAAGACCTACACAAATAATGTCTTCATGACAAAAGATAAGAAGAAAACGTTTATAAGACAGACTACTTTGCCAGAACTTGGCAAGGAAGGACAGGAAAAATTACTGGACTCAAAGGTTGCTATTATTGGTTGTGGAGGACTTGGTAGTACCGCTGCTGTTTATTTGGCTGCATCAGGCTTAGGTCATATCCATTTAATCGATTATGACACTATCGATATCAGCAATTTACACCGTCAGGTGTTTTATACCTTAGATGAGCTTGGAAACTCCAAAGCCAGGTCCTTGGCAAATCATATTAAAAATATTTCTGACTTTACTTCAGTCAGTATTTCAGATCAGGCAATTACTAAAAACACGATTAAGGAGCAGCTAAAGGATTTTACTATTATTCTGGATTGCACAGACAGTCTGCCCACAAAATACCTCCTAAATGATTATTGTGTTTTGAATCATAAGGTATTGGTCTATGGTTCATTGTATAAGCACGACGGCTACGTCAGTGTTTTTAATCTCCCTCTTGAGAAAGGCCATTCAGCTAATTTAAGAGATGCTTTCCCTGAAATGCCCAAAAATCATGTGCCTAATTGTTCTGAAATTGGCACCCTAAATCCGATCGTAGGAATCATCGCTTTAATGCAGGCCAATGAAGTAATAAAAATTGTAACAAGTATTGGAAAGCCTCTGACGAATCAAGTTTTAATTTATAATTCGATGGAAAACTCTCAATATAAAATGAAACTCAATCCAGAAGTAGCTATTGAGAAAGTTGAAGCCATTTTTAGTAAGGAAAATTATTTTGACCCGGTCTGTGAGATACAGGATCAATCGCTATTGATCGATCGTGAATCGCTCAAAAATAAGCTTCATGACAACTTGGTTCATATCATTTCTGTCATTGGTGACCCTGAATATTCCTATCCCTTTAAAATTGACTTACGCATGCCCAATTCAACATTTGACGCAAGCAAAGTTGCTCCATTTTTAAAACAAGAGCTCGTTGTTGTGTGTCAAAAGGGAGTTTCAAGTTATACAGCAACTAAAAAAATTAAGAAAGTATTCCCGACTGCCAAGGTTTACAGCCTTAAAAACGGACTTGAGAACTACTAATATTTCTTGAAATAACACTGCTGACAGATATGTTTGAGCCATTTAATTTTTATCAACAAGAAAAGTCTAAGTTTGAGCTTCAGTACGAACAACTTCGCAAAAAATCAAACTTCCACAGCCTTCTTCGGATTGTTTTGTTCCTTGTACTCACTCTTGTCGGATATCTTGTTTTTAGTGACACAAGAATTTTTATAGGCCTCTTGCTTATTGGGATCATTGGCTTTGTTTTTTTGGTGCTTAAACATCAAAAATTACAAATGCATAAAAGACTTACAAAGCATTTGATATCTATAAATTCAATCGAACTCGACGCATTAAATGGAAACTACCATATGCTTAGTGCAGGTGAAGAATTTACAAACCCCAAACATGCGTATAGTAATGATGTAGATCTTTTTGGAGCAGGTTCTTTTTTTCAATATATGAACAGAACAGCTACATGTGAAGGGAAAAAATTATTAGCTCATATTTTAACTGTCAATGATGTACATAAGATTCGCTCAAAGCAAGAAGTAATTAAAGAGCTATCTGAACTGCCACAATGGAGGCAACATTACTTAGCCCTCGCCAGCATGGTTAAAACGGAAGTTGAACACAAAACCATTGTTCATTGGATTCATAATTATCGTTCATTTCTCCCAAAAATAATGCGATTATTACCCTTTATTTTCAGCACTGTTTCTCTGACTTTATTCCTGTTTGTTTTTTTTGAGCAAATTTCATTTTACTACCTGGCAGGATGGTTCTTTTTAGGATTGGCTACTACACTTCCCTATTTTAAGAGAATAAATCAATTGTATGTAAGTGCCGGAAAATTAAAGCAGACCTTTAAACAGTATAATACCCTGTTACATGAAATTGAGACCATAGATCTAAAATCAGACCTTGCTGTTGAACAGCAAAACAAGATCAAATCTTCCTCTAAAAAAGCCTCGCTTATTTTTAAAGATTTTTCGAAGATTCTAGATGCTTTTGATCAAAGAAATAATATGCTTTTTGGAATACTGGGCAATGGTTTACTGTTGTGGGATCTAAGACAGACCTATAAAATAGATCATTGGATGAACAACTATCAGCATCAGGTGGAAAACTGGTTCGACGTCATCGCTTACTTTGACGCACAGATCTCTTTATCAAACTATGCCTTCAACCATCCCGATCATTGTTTTCCAGTTATAAATGACAAGAATCAGGGCTTCAAGGCCGAATCGCTCGGCCATCCATTACTCAATAAAAAAATAAGAGTTACTAACGACTTTGTCATTGATGAAAAAGATTTTCAAATCATAACCGGAGCGAATATGGCAGGTAAAAGTACTTTTCTTCGCACGGTTTCGTTGAGTCTTATCATGTCAAATACTGGTTTGCCTGTATGTGCAAAATCCATGCTGTATTCACCTACTAAACTCATCACCAGTATGCGAACTACTGATTCACTGGCAGAAGAAAGCTCCTATTTTTATGCTGAAATCGTCAGATTACGACATATCGTTGACCAAATTAAAAAAGAAAAATATTTTATTATCCTTGATGAAATTCTAAAGGGAACCAATAGTAAAGACAAGGCCATCGGTTCAAAAAAATTCGTGGAGAAACTGGTAAAATCAGGATCGACGGGAATTATTGCCACGCATGATCTAAGTTTATGCGAAATTGAAAAGGACTATCCTCAAATACACAATAAATATTTTGACGCTAAAATTCAACATGAAGAACTCAGTTTTGACTATAAACTGAAAGAAGGCATTTGTACTAATATGAACGCTTCGTTTTTATTAAAGAAAATGCAAATCATTTAATTAAGGATGTGGATTGACCCAGACATCACCATCTTCAAAAAATTCTTTTTTCCAGATCGGAACTGTTTCTTTGAGCGTATCAATAGCATATTGACAGGCTTTGAAAGCGGCATCCCTGTGAGGAGATGACACCGCAATAATAACGGGCACCTGCCCTATCCCCAGTGTTCCGGTAGCGTGATGAATAGCAATTTTCGATACTTTAAACTTTTTAATCGCTGCTTGAGCAATCAATTTCATCTCTTTTACAGCCATTGGTTCGTAGGCCGAAAACTCAAGTTTAAAAACCTCTTTATCTTTGGTGCGATTTCTAACGGTTCCTACAAAAACAGACAAACCGCCACAAGAATTATCTTCGACAAATTCATAGCAATCCTGAAGTGATAATTCACCCTCGGTAAGTTTAATGTCAATTGAATTTTCCATAACTATTTCTAACCCCCGCTAACAGGAGGAATGACAGCAATAATATCATTTTCAACTATGGTAAGCTGATCGTCGGCATAGGATTCATTAACAGCTATGGCATAGGAATCCATTTGAGAAAATAAGGGATGTTTTTCATGCAACACTTTTCTTAAAGCACTCACGGTAAAGCCAGAATCCACCTCTAAAAATGACATGCTCTCTCCGGCCAGATCTTTTGACATCCCAAAAAAAAGAATTTTGATTCTCATAATTGATTTTTAACAAAAATAACTAATACCTTTAAGAGGAAAAAATTAATACAGTAGAGAATCAAAACTGGATTCTATGCCTTTTTTAAGTAACTAATGTTACAGCCTAAACGAGTCAATTACATAACTTTGGGAATGAGTACTTTCAAATACAAGTTAAAATTGAAATACATCTTTTCTACCTATCATAAGTACTCCATCTAAAACAAGTTATTGCGCATATGAAATATGGATTTATAATTGACAACAGAAAATGCATCGGTTGTCATGCGTGTACCACTGCCTGTAAGAGTGAACACGATGTGCCTGTTGGAGTGAACAGAACATATGTAAAACAAGTTGAAAAAGGAGTTTTCCCAAATACGAGAAGGATTTTCTCGGTGATGAGATGCAATCACTGTACCGATGCTCCCTGTGTGGAAATCTGCCCGGTTGAGGCCCTACATACCCGTGAAGATGGCATTGTAGATTTTGACAACAATCGATGTATTGGTTGCAAATCATGTATGCAAGCCTGCCCTTATGATGCACTATATATTGATCCGGATAATCATACTGCCGCCAAATGTAATTATTGTGCACATCGAGTAGAAGTTGGTAGAGCACCTGCTTGTGTGGATGTTTGTCCTGAGCATGCGATTATCGCTGGTGACATGAACAATCCTCAGACAGAAATCTCAATGTTGCTGTCAAGGGAACAAGTAATCGTCAGAAAACCCGAAAAGGGAACCAAGCCAAATTTATTCTATATCGATGGTGATTATCAATCATTAGATCCCGATACTACCGAAAAGTCTGGTCCAGGTCTCTGGAATTCTCAAGCCAGAGGTGTTGGACACTATGCGAAAGCTGCAGAAAAAATGATGCACACGAATGACGATATTAATTTGTTACAAATGAGTATTGACAATGATTTAGAGGCCGCCTATCAAAAGAAAGAAACTGAAAACCCCAATTATATTGATGTTCTTAACGGAAAAGCGAGAAGGGTATATGATACTCCTGACAAGGGTATATTATGGGGCTGGGAAGTGTCGGCTTATGTAACCACCAAAGCCATTGCTGCTGGTGCATTTTTGATTCCATTGTTCGCAATCATTTTAGGTTATGAGATTTCGAATGAAATAAAATTGATTTCTGTTGCGGTTTCTCTGGCTTTTTTAGGTCTTACCGGACTGTTTTTGGTCATGGATCTAGATCGTCCTGATCGGTTTTTGAATGTGCTTTTAAGACCTCAATGGAATTCATGGCTGGTAAAAGGAGGGTATACAATTTCAATTTTTGGCTTATTGATGACCGTCTGGGGCCTGTCTACTTATTTTGAGTGGAATATTCCAGAAAATTTTTTATTGGGTATTACGGCCATTTTCGGAATCATTCTGGCCATCTATACTGCTTTTCTGTTTGCACAGGCTAAAGGTCGGGATTTCTGGCAAAGCCCAACATTACCGCTGCACATGATGGTGCACAGTGTACTTGCCGGAGCCGCAGTTTTTGCAGTCTTGGGTATTGTCTTACAACCTGAAAGCTGGATGGAAATATTAGGTTCCGTCATTTCGATCTCCCTAATCATTAATTTACTCACCATCTTGACTGAATTAACGATTACACACCCAACTAAGGCTGCTAAAAAAGTAGTACAACTAATTCTAAAAGAAAGATACAGAAGCTTATTTTGGCTGGGAACCATTATTCTTGGGAACCTCTTGCCGCTGATTCTGATTCAGTTTTTACCAGGGCAATTCTCCTTGGCAGTAGCCGGAATATTAATCCTTCTAGGAATTTATGTGACTGAAAAAATATGGGTTGAGGCGCCGCAAAGAATCCCTCTGGCCTAAGAATAAAATTTAAAAGATCCGTGAAGAACTCTAACTATTAACACTACGAATATGGGCTATAAAAAAGCATCCTTTATAGAAAATCTAGCCGAGAAAATTGGTCTAATCCCTGATTTACATAAGGAGGGTTATCAAAAACATGAGGCAGATATGCGTCATTTTTCAGATGAAGAAGTTGCTGCCATGTACGAGAATTTTCCTCCTCCGGAAAAATGGAATAACTGGGTAGAATATGATCCAAAATCCTGGCCCAACAAAAAGAAAAATAATTACCAGATCGTTCCTACAACTTGTTTTAATTGTGAGAGTGCCTGTGGCTTAACAGCTTTTATTGAAAAAGATTCAGGAGAAATTAAAAAGTTTGAAGGCAACCCGTATCATCCGGGAAGTAGAGGAAGAAACTGCGCAAAGGGTCCTGCTACGATCAATCAGGTGACTGACCCCGATCGCATTTTGTTTCCTCTTAAACGCAAAGGAAAACGTGGTGATGGCGAATGGGAACGTATTTCATGGGATGAAGCTTTGGATACCATTGCAGACAGAATTAGAAAGGCACTGAAAGAAGAAAGACACAATGAGATTGCCTACCACGTGGGAAGACCGGGCCATGAAGGATTTATGAACTGGGTGTTGCCATCCTGGGGTATTGATGGTCATAATTCTCATACCAATATTTGCTCTTCAGGAGCTCGTTTTGGCTATAATATTTGGTATGGATATGACAGACCATCTCCTGATCATGCAGAGGCAAAGTTTATTTTGTTGGTTTCTGCACATTTAGAGTCCGGACATTATTTTAATCCTCATGCTCAGAGAATCATTGAAGGAAAAATGAAGGGTGCCAAATTAGCCACTATGGACCCTCGTTTATCCAATACCGCTTCTATGAGTGATTATTGGTTACCATCTTACCCTGGAACAGAAGCCGCTGTGCTTTTGGCTATGGCTTTGATTATTTTACAAAAGAAATTATACAATAGATCCTATCTCGAAAACTGGACAAACTGGCAAGAATATTTAGAAGCCAAGCATCCGGAAAAGGAAGTGGTATTTGAGAATTATATTGAAGCCATGATTGAGGAGTACAAAGACTTTACTCCTGAATTTGCCGAAAAGGAATCTGGTGTTAAGGCAGAAATGATAAAAGAAATCGCTGTAAAAATCGGTGAGGCAGGTGAACGATTTGCAAGCCATAACTGGAGAAGTGCCGGAGCCTCAAACCTGGGAGGTTGGGCTGTGGCAAGATGTTTACATTTTTTGACAGTACTCACGGGAGCTGTGGGAGCCAAAGGAGGCACCTCTCCAAATTCGTGGAACAAATTTAAACCAGAAGTTCCGAATGCTCCAAAACCTCAGAAAAAATGGAATGAACTCCACTTTCCAAAAGAATATCCGCTCGCCTTTTTCGAAATGAGCCAGTTATTACCACATTTCCTAAAAGAAGGACGTGGTAAAATGGATGTTTATTTTTCAAGAGTTTTCAATCCAGTCTGGACCTATCCAGACGGGTTTACCTGGATGGAGATGTTTATGGACGAATCTAAATTCGGTCTCCATACCGCTATGACCCCTACCTGGAACGAAACAGCCTTTTTTGCAGACTTGGTGCTTCCGATGGGGCTCGCTCCTGAACGTCATGATATCAATTCGTATGCAACCCATGGAGGAACCTGGGTGGCATTCAGACAACCCGTACTCAGAGAAGCGGCCAGAAGAAATGGAAAACCTGTGGAATATACGTATGAAGCCAATCCTGGAGAGGTTTGGGAAGAAGATGAATTCTGGATCGAATTGAGCTGGCGCATCGACCCTGATGGAAGTATGGGAATTCGAAAGCATTTCGAATCACCCTACAGACCAGGTAAAAAAATCACAATTGAAGAATACTATCAATATATCTTTGAAAGAATCAAAGGCTTGCCTGAAGCCGCAAAAAAAGAAGGTATCACAGAATTTGAATATATGTCGAAATATGGTGCATTTGAGATAGAAAAAGGTGAATCCTATAAAAAGAATGAAGAATTATTAAGTGACGCTCAATTGAAAGGTGCTGAAATCGACAAAAAGACAGGTGTTATTAGAAAAGGCAAAAAGGACATCGGTGTAATGATCGATGGAAAAGCCATGGTTGGATTTCCAACACCATCCCGAAAGAATGAGTTTTACTCTCAAACCATGGTAGACTGGAATTGGCCTGAATACAGCACTCCTACTTATATCAAAAGTCATATTCACAATGATGTTTTAGATAAAACAAAAGGAGAATATGTTCTCGTCCCAACGTTTAGGTTACCTACCTTAATTCATACAAGATCAGGAAATGCGAAATGGTTGGTTGAGATCTCTAACCGAAACCCTATATGGATGCATCCGGATGATGCTGCGAAATGGGGATTTCGCACGGGAGATTTAGTTAAGATGAACACCGATATTGGTTATTTTATTGACAAAGTCTGGGTGACCCAATCGATGAAACCAGGAGTTGTGGCATGTTCGCATCATATTGGTCGATGGAGAAGGGAACAAGACACCATTGGAAACAGATGGGCTACAAATACTGTTGACATAGAAAATAAGGATGGTGGAAAATGGATCATGAGGACAAAGAGAGGCATAAAACCTTTTGAGTCGGATGACAAGGATTCGAAAAGAATCTTTTGGAAAGATGGAGGTGTTCATCAGAACATTACACATGCGGTGCATCCTGACCCCATCAGTGGCATGCACACCTGGCATCAGCGGGTTCGCATTGAAAAACCGGGAAAAGATGATCAATATGGAGATATTTATGTCGATACTGATAAGTCACATGAAATCTATAAAGAATGGTTATCCATGGCAAGGCCGGCACCAGGACCTGAGGGTCTAAGAAGACCCTTGTGGTTTAAAAGAGCATTTAAACCCGACGAATCGGCATACTACATAAAAGAGGAGAAAAAATAAACTGATACATTAGAATATATTCTATATTTGACCATATAATTATTCTAAAAATTCAAAATGAAAAAAATTATTTATTTCCTGGTTTTTGTGGCCATTGCATCTTGTCAAAAAGAACCAAAAGATTATGTGTCGATCTCAGGTCAGATTACCGATAAAAATAGTGATTCTGTAGTGATTAGAAACAGGACATTTTCAAAAACAATTCCTGTAAATGCCGATGGTTCCTTCAGCGATACATTAAAAGTTGAAACCGGAACTTATTCTCTTTATGACGGAGGTGAATCGACCAGTATATTTCTTAAAAACGGATATGAATTAAACGTCACTTTAGACACCAAAATGTTTGACGAAACCGTTGCTTATACCGGAATCGGTTCAGAGCAAAGTAATTTCCTTGCCAAAAAAGCACTTTTACAGGAAAAACTACTTGATCTAGATGCATTAATGTTGCTTGATTCAGTGGCCAGAGAAGATAGCTTTACTGCCATAAAAAAAGAGCTTACTGATTTCTATAATTCAGATAAGAATATTGATACTTCAATTGTAAATAATAGTTTAAAAAGTATCGATCCGATGCTGGGTTCTTATAGAAGATATATCAATGAAGAGATCGCGATGAAAAAAGCGCTTCCGAAAGGGGCCGCTTCTCCGACATTTGAAAATTATGAAAACTATAATGGTGAAAAAACGTCTCTTGCTGATTTAAAAGGAAAGTACGTTTATATTGACGTATGGGCCACCTGGTGCGGGCCTTGTAAAGCAGAAATTCCTTCATTAAAAAAGGTTGAAAAAGCATACCACGGTAAAAATATCGCATTTGTCAGCATGTCAATTGATGATGACAGGTCTCATGGTGGGTCTTGGGAAAAAGCTAATGAGGACTGGAAGAAAATGGTGAGTGAAAAAGAGCTTGGCGGAATTCAACTTTTTGCACCAAAGGGGTGGAAATCTGAATTCGTTAAAGACTACAGAATCAATGGGATCCCGCGTTTTATTTTAGTCGATCCAGAAGGGAACATTGTTAGTGCCAGTGCACCTAGACCTTCAAGTGATGAACTGATAAAGCTTTTTGATGAAGAAAACATTTAACGAGTAATCGTTTTCGGGAATACGACGTATTCCTTTTTGAATAAATTTTGACAGAAATTCCTTTACATCCATTTGTAATGGAATTACTGTCATGATTATTCTCTGTTTTTTAATCATGATCTAGAATTAATGCTGCAGCGAATATTTCCTTTTTTAGCCTGGTTGCCTTTGGCGAAAAAATCATGGAAGGATGATCTTATTGCTGGAATCACAGGAACTGTAATTGTGATACCACAGGCCGTAGCTTTTGCTATTATTGCTGGCCTCCCCCCTGTATATGGCTTTTATACGGCTATTATTACCCCCATTATTGCGGCTCTTTTTGGATCTTCTTATCATTTAATATCGGGCCCTACAACTGCCATATCCATTGTTGTTTTTGCCACCGTTAGTGAAATGGCTGATGGGACAACCGAAATCGAAAACTATGTAGCACTTACACTGGTATTGACTTTTATGGCAGGTCTGATTCAGTTTGCCATGGGATTGGCCAGAATGGGAAAACTTGTAAATTTTGTATCTCATTCGGTGATTATAGGATTTACCGCAGGAGCTGGTGTTCTGATTGCCTTTAAGCAACTTCAGCATGTTTTCGGACTCGAGATTCCCAGAGGGAGCTCATTCTATGAAACGATTAAGACAATCATTTTGGATATCGAGCATACCAATTGGTATGTCTTTGCCGTAGCGGTTGGAACAATGTTAATTGCCATAATTATTAAGAAGTTTATCAAGCCTCTTTCAAGGTTTTATATGCTCATCGCAATGGTTTTAGGAAGTATTCTTGCCTACCTTTTAGGAGGTGAAGCCAATGGTATAGAAAGTGTTGACAAAATTCCTTCGAGTCTACCGGCATTTAAGATTCCGGCCTTCACCCTAACCAATATTCAGGAGCTTAGTACCGGCGCCCTCACCCTAGCACTTCTTGGACTAATAGAAGCTGTGGCCATTGCTCGGTCCATTGCCCTGGCATCAAATCAAAGAATTGATGGAAATCAAGAATTTAAAGGCCAGGGTCTCTCCAATATGGTCGCTAGTTTCTTTTCCAGTTATATGGGTTCAGGTTCATTCACTCGTTCTGGTGTCAACTACCAGGCCGGAGCCAAAACACCCATGTCTGCTATATTTGCCGCCGGTTTTTTAATGCTGGTCTTGCTCTTATTCTCTGATTATGCATCCTATTTACCAAAATCAGCCATGGGTGGAATCATTCTTTTGGTGGGCTACAACCTGATTGACTTTCACCATATCAAACAGGTGTTTAAAAGTAGTGGCCGAGAGCTGATCGTTTTAGGTACCACACTGTTTGGAGCCCTGTTCTTTGAGTTAGAAACAGCCTTATTTTCTGGTATTGGCCTTTCTTTGTTCTTCTATTTAGAGAAAACGGCAAAACCCAATATTGCCATTCTTGGAACTACTAAAACACATCGGTTCATCAATATTATCAGAGATCCAGATGTCAAAGAATGTCCTCAATTAAAAATAGTTCGAATAGATGGTTCTATCTATTTTGGGGCCCTTGAAGTAGTTTCTGAGTTCTTTTCTAATCTTTATGAAAAAGGAGAAGTCCAACATGTATTAATTGTGGCTAAAGGCATCAATTTTATTGATCTTGCAGGGGCAACCTGGCTATCATATGAAGCTAAAAAATGGGAAGATCGAGGCGGAGGTCTCTATTTCAGTGGTTTGAAAATCGTCAGTCAACAGATCTTAAAAAAAGGGGGCTTTCGAAAAGAAATTGGTGAAGACCATTTTTACAAAGACAAGCCTACCGCTATCAACAGCATTTTTAACAAGCTCGACAAAGACATTTGTAGCAATTGTAAAGTTCGTATCTTTCACGAATGTTAATACCTTCTGTTCAAGAGTCATAAAATATCCTCAACATCTTTATTATTAAATATTTATGCATATAAGAGCGTATATTCCTATTCTTGATTGGCTACCAAAATATCAAAAGAAATGGTTGAAAAATGATCTTTTCGCTGGTTTGACGATCGGAGTCATTCTCATTCCTCAGGGAATTGCCTATGCAATTATTGCTGGCTTACCTCCAATTTATGGCTTGTATACGGCAATGATTCCTCAAATTGTCTATGCGATTTTAGGTACCTCAAGGCAATTGGCTATCGGCCCTGCTGCAATGGATTCATTGATTGTGGCATCAGGAATTGGTTTGCTGGCCAGTGTTGGGTCTGAACACTTCATTGTGCTAGCAGTATTACTGGCATTTATGGTAGGTTTTTTCCAAGTCTTGTTCGGGATTTTTCGCCTGGGGTTTTTGGTCAACTTTCTCTCGAAACCTGTCATTAGTGGATTCACATCAGGATCTGCCATTATCATTGGTATGAATCAAATAGGAAATCTACTTGGTGTCGAATTAGAAAGAAGTAACCATATCCAATCCCTGTTGATTGAGCTTTATGATCAATTCTCAAATATTCACTGGACAACCGCAGCTATTGGTATTCTATCTATAATCTGTATTGTTTTAATAAAAAAAATCAGCAAAAAAATCCCGGCCTCTCTGGTGATTGTAGTACTAGCCATTTTAGTAGTCTATTGGTTCAAATTAAGCTCAGGAGGAGTACAAATTTTAGGAGAAATCCCCCAAGGGCTTCCCTCTTTTGTGATCCCAAGCTTTGACCGTGCATTTATGGAAGAGTTATCAGGCCTCGCGTTAACATTGGGACTCATAGGATTTATGGAAGCAATTTCTATTGCCAAATCGATAGAGGTCAAACACAACAGTTATCATGTGGATGCAAATAAAGAACTCGTTGCCCTCGGCTTCAGTAATATGGCAGGGTCCTTTTTTCAAACCTATCCGGCAACGGCCGGATTTGCACGTTCTGCTGTGAATGATCAATCTGGTGCCAAAACACCTTTATCCTCCTTATTTGCAGCTTTGATTATTGCGCTGTCATTAGTATTCCTGACACCTGCATTTTTCTATTTACCAAAAGCCGCACTGGCCGCCATTATCATAGTAGCTGCCTTTGGTCTGTTAGACTTTTCAATGCCTAAAAATCTGTTAAGTTACAGCAAAAGAGACTTACTTATTTTAAATAGCACCTTGCTGGTAACAGTCTTTATTGGAATAAAAGAAGGCATTTTATTTGGCATTATTCTCTCACTGGTCATGCTTATTTACAGATCCACAAAACCACATATGGCGGTGCTGGGAAATATTCCTGGCACACATTTCTATAGAAATATTAATCGCTTTGACGAACTGATCATTCACAAAGAAATTCTAATTATTCGGTTTGATGCCCAGTTATATTTTGCCAACATCTCTTATTTTAAAGAAAAAATAAAATCCTTTGCAAAAGAAAAAGGACCCGAATTGAAATTCATCATAATTGATTCAGAGAGTATGAATGCCGTTGACAGTTCTGCCATTTACGCACTGGGAGAAATTCATGATTATTTTACATCGAAAGGAATTACCCTGGTTTTCACCGGATTAAAAGGACCTGTACGTGATACGCTGGTGAAATCGAAGCTGATGAAAAAAATACGGTACGATCATTGCTTTATGAGTAATCAGGAGGCGGTTGATTGTTTTAAAAACAATTGCTTTGAACTACCTAAAAGGTATAGTTATCAGCAATATACAAAACAATCCAATCGCTAAAATATAAAAAGATCAAGTAACATCTGTTACAAAAGATTATTCCTCAATGACTAACTTTGAGTAAATTTAAAATAAAAAACGATGAAAGTTGAACAATTATTTACAGGATGTCTAGCTGAAATGGCCTACTATATAGAGTCAAATGGAGAAGCTGCTGTTATTGATCCACTTAGAGAAACTGAGCCTTACCTTAGAATGGCAGAGGCTGATAATGCAAAAATAAAATATGTGTTCTTAACTCATTTTCATGCAGATTTTGTTTCTGGTCAATATGACCTGGCACAAAAGACTGGTGCTAAAATAATTTTTGGCCCAAATGCTACTGCTGAATATGATATATACAATGCCAAGGATGGAGAAGAATTCCCTTTAGGAGAGGGAAAGATTACCTTAATACATACCCCAGGGCATACCATGGAGTCTTCCTCTTACCTGATTACTGACGGGCAAGGAAACACTCCTTATGTTTGTACAGGAGACTGTTTATTTATTGGTGACGTAGGCAGACCAGATTTAGCCGTAAAACAAGGAGAGCTAACAGAAAAGGATTTGGCAGGACACCTTTTTGATTCATTGCGGAACAAAATCATGACGCTCCCGGATGATATTATTATTTATCCAAATCATGGAGCAGGTTCGGCATGTGGCAAAAACATGAGTTCTGAAACGTTTGACACCTTAGGAAATCAAAAGAAAACAAATTACGCCCTACGCGCAGACATGACGAAGGAAGAGTTTATTGATGAAGTTACGACCGGTTTAAAGCCTCCTCCACAATATTTTCCGAACAATGTAAAAATGAATAAAACAATCAATACAAGTATTGAGGACATTTTACATCAAGGGACAACTCCTCTGGATGCCGCTACATTTAAAGAATTGAGTGAGCAAAAAGATGTACTTGTTGTAGATACCAGAAGTAAAGAATTATATTCAGAAGAAGGTACGGTTCCAGGAGCCTGGTATATTGGTATCGATGGAAGTTTTGCACCATGGGTAGGAGCTCTTATTAAAAATATTGATCAAAAAATTATTTTTATTGCCGATAGTGAAAACAGAGTCAACGAGATTGTAACGCGCTTTTCAAGAGTTGGTTATGACAATACGCTGGGTTACCTTGAAGGTGGCTTGGCAAACTGGAAAAGCCATGGTTTTGAAGTAGATAAAATAGATTCTATCTCTGCCCATCTTTTTGCTGAAAAATTAGCTAAAGGAGAAATGGAGAAACCTGTTGATGTTCGAAAAGAATCTGAATACCTATCTGAACATGTTGTAGGTGTTGAGAACTTTCCATTGGACTTTATCAATGAAAACTTCTCGGAGATTGATCCAGGTAAAGAATACTTCCTCCATTGTGCAAGTGGATATCGCTCTCTGGTAGCAGCATCTATTTTTAAGGCCAACGGCGTAGAAAAAGTCACTGATGTAAGAGGCGGATTTAAAGATCTCAAAGAAACAGAAGCTCCAATGACAGACTATGTTTGTCCAACAACTTTATTATAAGTTAGATGAGACGATATAAAAGGGAGTTTAAAACTCCCTTTTTTTATGTAACATTGTAAGACTCAATTTAAATTCGTCAATCATGACTACTATAAAATCAACCTTTTTGTTCATCGCGTTCCTAAGTCTTAGTCTTATGTCTTGTGGACAGAAGCAACAAAAAGAATCAACATCTGAAGTTTCAGATGCTGTCATTAGCCTTATTTCTCCAGATCAATTGAATAAAATGGAAACTGAGACCCTAATAATTGATGTCAGAACACCTGAAGAATATGCTGCAGGACATTTAGAAAATGCGATCAATATTGATTACAGGTCAGGCAATTTTAAGGATCAGCTCGACCAACTGGATCGTACTCAAAAAGTTACTGTTTATTGTAAAGTTGGGGGAAGAAGTGGAAGATCTGCGAAGGTATTAAAAGAAATGGGCTTTGAAAAAGTCTATGATCTCGATGGGGGTATTCTTGAATGGGAAAAAGGAGGATTTAAAACCGTGAAGTAAAAAAATTAGTATGAACAAGGTCAAGTTATATGTCGTACTTCTTCTTTTTACAGGGGCTATGTTTTCATGTGAAGATCATTTGACTGAAAAAGAACTGGGAGAAAGAGGTGATCTGATTGCTGCCTCTACCGCTCAGGAACTTTCAGGAAATTTAATGTCAAAAATGAAAGAAGGTGGGATCCCCTTAGCGGTTGAATATTGTAATACTGCCGCCATACCGATGACAGACAGCCTGTCCAAAACTTTTGGAGCGGTCATTAAACGCACATCTCTTAAGACCAGAAATCCAATGAACAGGCCTTCCGATGATGAGAAGGCATTGCTCGAAAAATTTGAAATGGACCATAAAAATGGTGAGCAGTTAAAAATTGTGGTTCTGGCAGAGGGAGATTCGGCTCGATATTACAAACCAATTTTCATTGAGAAAAAATGCCTGATGTGTCATGGGAATTTAAATAAGGAATTGTCTAGACCTGCCGACTCAATTATCAAATCATTGTACCCCAAAGATCTTGCTACAGGTTATACCGATGGAGATCTTCGAGGCATGTGGAGCATCTCATTCCCTAAAAAGTAATCAGGCTTGTTAAAAAAACGGTCAGAATTCAAGACTACGATCTCAATTCATCTCAAAAAAAAGGCGCTTATTTTTTAATAAGCGCCTTCTCGTTTATTTCTGTGGTTTTAATTTTAAAACTTAAGATTTACACCAAGTAAAAAATTTAGTTCTGCCTGAGGATAATAACCTGCTCCTGTTATAGTAGTCACCTCATCCGGATCTGTCCAGGTATCATCATAGGTATAGAAATAGCCATTAGACACATACTTTACATTAAATAAATTATTGACCAGACCTGTAAATACGACCGATTTAAATAGTTTTTCCGTTTTGATCTCATAACTCACTTGTAGGTCATTTACAAAATAAGCATCCAGTTTTGAAGCTTCCAATTCAATATTGCTCATGTATTGCTCTCCAACATATTTAGACAGTAAACTGATCTGAAAATTTTCATTGGGCTGGTACCTGATATTACTTGCTGCAATAAAATTCGGAGAATAAGCCAGGTCAGTATTTCCAAAGTTTGTCAATTCCCCATCAAACTCATAGTATTTATCAATATTTTTGTTGGTACTTATGGCAAAATTCGGTTGCCAAATGAACTTATCTGAAAATCTAACGACTGCGTCAACTTCAAGACCCAGTCTATAGCTACTCCCTATATTGTCTGCAATAGGGTTTCCAACATCATCAATGTTTCCGGTAAGCACAAGTTGATCAACATAATTCATATAATAAATGTTGGTCCTTAATCTAAAATGATCAGCATTATAATTCCATCCCAGTTCGAAATCATCCAGTGATTCAGGTTTCACATCACTATTCGCCAGGTAATCTGCTCTTTTTGGCTCCTTATGCCCTTTTGCATACGAAAGGTAAAAGCTGCTTTTCTCCAAAAAATAACTCACTCCGAATTTAGGGTTAAAAAAATTGTTTTCGTCTTCAATTCCAATCTCTATAGGTCCTTCATCAACCCCTTCCACCTGATAATCAACATATCTATACTGTAAATCTCCAAAGAGACTCCAGTTGCTGTTTAAGGCATAATCAGCCTTTGCGTATATATTAAAATCCGTTTTCTTTCCTGTATTATCATAAAACCTTTGATTGATCATCTCACTTCCATATTGAGCCCATTTTACTTCTCCAAAATGATCTCCGTCATACTTATTAAAGGCCCCGCCCAAAATGAAATTGAAATTATCAAAATTCTTTAAAACAGAAAAAGTAGTCCCGTAAAAATCATTATCAAGCCATTTTCGCTGTACCAGATCGGTCGTGTTTATTTCTTCTCCCTCAACAATGATCGGATCAAATCCATACACATCAAAATCAGCATCATTTTCATATTGCTCATAAAAACCTCTACCATAGGTATAATGAAATGCGATATTACCAGTCCAGTTATTCCCGAAATCATGATTCACATGCAGTTGGTAATGATCTTGTTTATAATCATCCACCTGATTTTCGTAAAAACCTGTTAGGTTTCCATTCTCATCGTAAATTTCACCTGCCGGATTATAGGTTCTGTCGGTCGCCAATGTTTCCTCATCTATTCCATACCAGGCCTGATAGGTAACTTCATGTCCTCCGAATGCAATGGCCTTGATCAAGGTGCTTTCGCTGAAAAAACTGGCTGAAAGGTACACTGATCTCAAATCAGCTGAGGCCCTGTCGATATAGCCATCCGATTGAATTGTCGACACTCTTCCGGTAAATTCAGAACTGAACTTTCCTTTACTCTTAATGATTCCTGTTCCGAACTGGGCATTGGCTTTAAGGGTATTATAAGATCCTCCTGAGAATCCTAATTCAGCGAAGGCATTATCTCGAATTCCATTGGTTGACAGACTCAAACTGGCACCAAAGGCCCCAGCTCCGTTTGTGGAAGATCCAACACCTCTTTGCAATTGCATACTTTGAGTTGAACTCGCAAAATCTGGAAGGTTAACCCAAAAAACACCGTGTGACTCACTATCATTCAAAGGAATACCATTAATGGTCACATTCACTCTGGAAGCATCACTCCCTCTTACGCGAATCCCGGTGTATCCAATTCCGTTCCCGGCATCAGATGTACTGACCACATTGGGTAAAAAATTCAATAAAACAGGAATATCCTGTCCCAGGTTTCTGGACTCAATTTCTTCTTTGGTTACATTAGACCTAACAAAAGGAGCTTTTTCGTCTACTCTTGTTGCTTTTACCAATACCTCATCGAGGTCGATGGTATCTTTTAAAATACTTTGTTCTTGGGCATATGCATGAATTCCGATGCACATCGCACAAATTAAAATGATTCGTTTCATTCTGTTGCCTTTAAATGGCTTATTGGTTAATGAAAGTCGAATAAAAAGAGGTGAAATTCGAATTAATAATACTTGAATAATAGCCTAGCTATCAATCACTTCCCTAAACAGCATTACCCGTTCCAGGTTCTATGGGTTTAATCTCAGCCTATATTTTGGCACCCCTTTTAAGATCACTGCAAATGTAAACAACAATGGCTAATTAAAAAACAAAATCAATTTTTTTAGTCCCACCTGGGTTTTTGACGAAGTGATTTTTTAAATCCTTGCTTCTTTTTAGCCTCCATACGTTTCTTCTTTTCTGTCCT
>CAYQPI010000002.1:0-5474 GCA_964419405.1 uncultured Flavobacteriaceae bacterium | reverse complement strand
CAAAATGTCAAGACATATTCAGTTTGAGTCAAACATGACCCTAACTGGAGGAAATGCAGATAAAAGAATCATAGTAAAGCCATCTGAGCAACTTCAGGTGATGGCTAAATTATATGAGGCTATTGTGAACGGCAAATCTGCGGGTGACGCCAGTCCTGCCGATGCAGCTGTTACTAAAGCTGTAGCTCAAATCAAAAAAGCAGGAAGTAAAGCAGTAGTCGTAACCGGAATTCAGGATGAAAATGCACAATTGTTGGCTTTAGCTATCAATGCAACGATCCAGAGCAAGGTAACAGATGTAGAAAATTATAGAAATGTACGTCAGGGAAATACAGCTAAAGTACAGCAATTGATCAAGGATATGAATGCTGGTGCTGTTGGTGCAGTTATTATTGCTGACTCAAATCCTGCCTATACCTTGCCTAATGCAACTGCCTTCGTAGAAGCTCTAAGTAAAGTTGCTTTGACCATAAGTTTTGCTAGTTCTTTAGATCAAACAGCAAGTTTAAGTTCTTATGTGGTAGCAAAGCCACACTTCTTAGAATCTTGGGGAGATGTAGAGATGAGTCGTGGAAACTACAGTTTGATCCAACCGACAATTAAGCCATTATTTAAGAGCCGTCAGTTAGAAGACAGTCTTTTAAAATGGATGGGAAGTGAAGCTTCAAGCTATGACTACATTAAAAATAATTGGCAATCGACTATATTAGGTGGGACTTCATGGAATAAGACAGTTCAAGCTGGTACTTTTTCTGTAAGCGCTGAAAGTGAATTGACTGCGAACGAAGTTGATCTATCATCTGCAAGTGCTGCTCTTTCTAAGGTGGCAGGAGCTGAATTAGAACTTTCAGTCTATGCAAAAACAGGATTAGGTGATGGTCAGCAGGCAAATAATCCTTGGTTACAGGAATTGCCAGATCCAATCACGAGAACCTCATGGGATAATTATCTATTGGTTTCGAGAATTGATGCTGAAAAGCTTGGCTTGACCAACAGAACGGTAGACAATGGTGCCTTGAATGGTGATCTTGTAAATATTACCGCTGATGGTGTAAGTTTATCAAATGTACCTGTTTATATCCAACCTGGTCAGGCCGTTGGTTCTGTAGCTATTGCTGTAGGATATGGTAGAACAGACCTTAAAAAAGATATGAAAGTAGGTATTAATGCCTACCCTTTATCTTCAGGAGTTTTTCAAAGTGTGACTATTGAGAAAACAGCTGGAGAACATAAATTTGCCTGTGTTCAATTACATCATACGATCATGGGTAGAGAAGGTGAGATCACCAAAGAAACTACCTTGGCTGATTTTGTTTCAAAACCTAAAGAAGAATGGAATCAGGCTCCTGTATTCTCTATGAATCATCAGGAAGTGACACAAGAAAAGGTTGACCTTTGGGAAAAATTTGATGATAGTCTAGGAACTAAGTTCAATCTATCGATTGACTTGGCAACCTGTACAGGTTGTGCGGCATGTGTTGTGGCCTGTAGCGCTGAGAATAATGTGCCTGTTGTTGGGAAGCATGAAATCAGAGTAAGTAGAGATATGCACTGGTTGAGAATTGACAGGTATTATTCAAGTGATATGACTGTTGAGCAAGGGAAGGAAGATGGAACTTTTGGTTCTGGAGATTTCTTTAAGGCTCAGGGAGAACCATCTGATGCACCTGAGGTTTCGTTTCAGCCTGTTATGTGTCAGCACTGTAACCATGCTCCATGTGAAACAGTTTGTCCGGTTGCGGCAACATCTCACGGACGTCAGGGTCAAAATCAAATGGCTTATAACCGTTGTATTGGAACGCGTTATTGTGCAAATAACTGTCCTTACAGAGTAAGAAGATTTAACTGGTTCAAATATGCCAATAACAATGAGTTTGACTTTAATATGAACAATGAGTTGGGTAGAATGGTATTGAACCCTGATGTTGTTGTAAGGTCTAGAGGTGTGATGGAAAAATGTTCATTCTGTATTCAGAAAACACAATTGACTATCCTTAACGCTAAGAAAGAAGGAAGACCAGTAGCGGATGGAGAATTTGCATCTGCCTGTTCAAGTGCTTGTGCTACAGGCGCCTTGGTATTTGGAGATGTGAACGATAAAGAAAGTGAAGTTGCCCACTTAAGTGAAGATGACAGAAGTTTTAAACTGTTGGATTTTGTGGGAACCAAGCCAAATGTTTTCTATCAGTTAAAAGTTAAAAATACCACTGAAGCTTAGGCTGATTTGGCAATTGAATATAAAAAGAGAAATAAATTAATATTATAAGATACTATGTCTCATTACGAAGCACCTATTAGAGAACCATTAATCATAGGAGATAAGAGTTATCACGACATTTCTAATGACATTGCAGCACCTATTGAGGGCAAAGCCAACAAGTGGTGGTGGGCTGTTTTTAGTTTGGCCTTAGTTGCCTTTTTATGGGGAGTTGGAGCCATTGCCTATACCATTGGAACTGGTATTGGGGTTTGGGGTCTGAACAACAAAATTAACTGGGCCTGGGATATTACCAACTTTGTTTGGTGGGTAGGTATCGGTCATGCCGGAACCTTGATTTCAGCAGTACTTTTATTATTCCGTCAGAAATGGAGAATGGGTATTAACCGTTCAGCTGAGGCGATGACCATTTTTGCGGTTTTCCAGGCTGGATTGTTTCCTTTGATTCATATGGGACGTATCTGGAATGGGTACTGGACAATGCCAATTCCAAATCAATTTGGGAATTTGTGGACAAACTTTAATTCACCTCTTTTGTGGGATGTATTTGCGATCTCTACTTATTTGACAGTATCTGTAGTATTCTGGTATACAGGTTTACTTCCTGATTTTGCGATGATTCGAGACAGAGCAACAAAGCCATTTCAGAAGAAAATTTATAGCTTATTGAGTTTTGGATGGACGGGAAGGGCTAAAGACTGGCAGCGTTTTGAAGAGGTATCCCTTGTGTTAGCTGGTTTAGCAACACCATTGGTACTTTCAGTACACACGATTGTATCTTTTGACTTTGCAACCTCTGTTATTCCGGGATGGCACTCAACAGTATATCCGCCATATTTCGTTGCCGGAGCTGTATTCTCAGGATTCGCCATGGTACAGACCTTGTTAATTGTTATGAGAAAAGTGTCAAATCTTGAGGCTTATATTACAAGAGGTCATATTGAAAATATGAATAAGGTAATCTTAGTAACTGGAGGAATTGTAATGGTAGCCTATTTATCAGAATTTTTCGTTGGATGGTATTCAGGTAGTTCATATGAAGACTTTACCTACCTGTCGATTGGAGCTGCAACCGGACCTTATTGGTGGGCGTTTTGGGCTTTGATCCTGTGTAACGGAGTATTCCCGCAATTACTTTGGTTTAAAAAGCTAAGAACAAATTATACAGTATCTTTTATCATGGCCATTATTATCAATATTGGGATGTGGTTTGAGAGATTTGATATCATTGTGATCAACTTGAGTAGAGGTCACCTACCTTCTACCTGGACACAGTTTGAACCTACTTTTGTCGATATTGGAATTTTCTTAGGAACTATAGGATTTTTCTTTGTGTTGTTCCTGTTATATGCAAGAACCTTCCCTGCGGTAGCACAGGCAGAGGTAAAATCAATCTTGAAATCTTCAGGAGACAATTATAAAAGAGCTAGAGATACAAAGTAAAAATCACAATTGATAAAATTGATAAACTAAACAAGATGAGTGATAAAGTTATACATGCCATTTACGACGACGACGATGTACTTTTAAAGGCCGTTAAAGAGGTTCGTGAAGCCGATCATCACATTGATGAGGTATATACGCCTTTTCCAGTGCATGGACTAGAAAAAGCAATGGGTCTTGCAGACACGAGAATTGCCATTACAGCTTTTATGTATGGTATTACAGGTTTGTGTTTTGCGGTTTGGATGATGAATTATATGATGATTGAAGACTGGCCTCAGAATATTGGAGGAAAACCAAGTTTTAGTTATGCTGAAAATATGCCTGCTTTTGTACCTATTATGTTTGAATTGACGGTATTCTTTGCGGCGCATTTGATGGTAATTACGTTTTATATGAGAAGTAAGATCGGTCCCTTTGTTGAGGCATCAAATCCTGATCCACGTACGACTGACAACATGTTTTTGATGGAAGTGCCTGTTACGGGTGATGAAAAGGAATTGGAAGCTTTCTTGACAAAAACCGGAGCGATTGAAACAAAAATTGTTGATAAGCATTAAAAGAATACGAATGAAAAATATATTCAAGATAACGATTGTAAGTTTAGTAATGGTGTTATTCGTTGCCTGTGGTGATGAGAGACCAACTGAACGAAGTGTACAATATATGGGAGATACAGACATGTATGACCCTGTTCCTTATGAAACGTATTCAGAAAACCCGGTTTTTGAAAATGGAGTGACATCTCAATTACCAGTTGAAGGAACTGTTGCAAGAGGTGCCACTGTTTACGATTATCCAGATTCAGAAGAGGGGTATCAAATGGCAAAAGATTCTTTAAGAGCTCCAAAGGCTGCCACCGAAAAAAGTCTTGAGAAAGGTAAGGTTAGCTATAAGATTTACTGTTCATCTTGTCACGGTGACACCGGTGATGGAATGGGAACTCTAGTGAAAAATGAGAAGTTTTTAGGAGTTCCGAACTATAAAGACAGGGATATCACTGAGGGAAGTATTTATCACGTGATCATGTATGGAAGAAACCTAATGGGATCTCATGCTGGTCAATTGACAGAAGAAGAGAGATGGAACATAGTTCAATATGTAGAACATCTTAGAAGCGACCTTTTAAAGTAAAAAAATAAAATAAAAAATAAATACAGTAGATAATGTATACATTTTCAGGAAAGATAAAAACGGTTTCACTTGTACTAATGATCATTGGTGCGCTTGGTATTGGTTACGGGTTCTTTAGTGCTCCTAAATCCACTGAGGATATTGAGCAGGCTATGGCGCATGATGATGGGCATCATGGTGAGGCGACGGCACATGCTGAGGAAGCATCTCATGGAGAAGAAGGTCACAGTGCTGAGGAGGCTCAAAGTCATTTAGAACACCTTTTACATCAGGGACAAAATCGTCCATGGGCAGCATTCTTTATTTCTGCTTTTTTCTTTTTGATGGTTTCAGTTTGTGTATTGGTCTTTTACGCTATTCAGTGGGCGGCACAGGCAGGTTGGTCTATTGTACTTTTTAGAGTAATGGAAGGGATCACAGCTTATATTTTGCCAGGTTCTATCTTATTATTTTTGTTCTTATTGCTTTCAGGCCTTCATATGAATCATATTTATGTATGGATGGCTGAAGGTACATTTGATCCTAACAGTGAACATTATGATGCAATCATTGCAGGTAAGAGTTGGTGGTTGAACACACCGGGTTGGTTGATTCGTAGTTTTCTATATTTACTAGTATATAATGTGTTCAGGTTTATGTTGAGGAAAAACTCTCTTGCATTAGATGAATCTGGAGATAT
>CAYQPI010000001.1:0-11132 GCA_964419405.1 uncultured Flavobacteriaceae bacterium | reverse complement strand
TATCAATTGCTTAACAGAATTATCTAATGGTGTGGCCGAGGCCGATCTTGTTGTGGAAGCTGCCACAGAGCATATTGATCTAAAGAAAAAAATCTTTAAACAAATGGATGAATTTTCGCCAGAAAACACCATTCTGGCAACTAACACTTCTTCCATATCCATCACTCAGATTGCAGCTGTCACCTCCAGACCCGAAAAGGTCATTGGTATGCACTTTATGAATCCAGTGCCTATCATGAAGTTAATCGAGGTGATTAGAGGCTACTCGACTTCAGACCTAGTTACTGAGCAGATTATGGACTTATCTAAGGTATTGGGAAAGATTCCTGTTGAAGTAAATGACTATCCTGGATTTATAGCGAATAGAATTTTGATGCCCATGATCAACGAAGCCATTTATTCTTTATATGAAGGTGTCGCTGGTGTCTATGAGATTGATACGGTTATGAAATTAGGAATGGCTCATCCATTGGGGCCTTTGCAATTGGCTGATTTTATTGGATTAGATGTTTGTCTCTCTATTTTAAAGGTGCTGTTTGAGGGCTTTGGAAATCCTAAATACGCGCCATGCCCATTATTGGTAAACATGGTTACAGCTGGTAAATTAGGCGTCAAATCTGGAGAAGGTTTTTACGATTATGCTACCTCAAGAAAAGCAGAAACAATTTCGAAACAATTTAGTTAAATAAAAAAAGCCCGTTTCGGGGCTTTTCTATTGTTTTATAACCATCTTAAAAAATAATCCATGAGGTCCTCTTTCAATTCATAGTGCAATTTGATATAGGTCTTCATATCTTCTTTCATAGAAGTTTGTTGATTTCTTAATCTACCATCCAGTTCCTCACTAAGATCAGCGGTCTCAATAATCTTTTTCTTCATCCGTATTCGCTGTAGCATTCGACCTATAACTTCTTTTTCCCTTATTATTTTATTTTGAAAGCCTTCTAATGGTGCCATAGCATCAATGCCTAAATTTCGCTTTGCAATACTTTCCAGTTTCTTTTCAAACTTCTCCATCTCTTTTCTGTGAAACCTTAATTCTTCTTTCCAAACTTTTAAATTAAACTTCAAATCGCTCAAATAAACTAATTTTGTCTCCATGGCCTTAAAATGTTATAATTAATAATACCATAAATTTCTTAAAAAAAAATGAGTATACAATTGATAAAAGTCATTTTTTTTAGGGAATATCTATTTTAAAAAGCTATGATAAAAAAAAAAAAAGATCTTGACTATGCAAGATCTTTTTTATTCAACGAATCGATAGGTTCTATCCAAGTAAGGAATGAATCAATTGTATTATCCTTGATTACCTTCCTCTTTCTTACTTGCTTTATTCCAAATCTTAATTTCATCTTCTGCTGACACACCCGAAATAATTTCTACATTGATCCCGTCAGAGATCCCTAATTCAAGATCTTTTCTCTCAAATTCCTGTTCACCGGTTAAAACTTCAACATAGGGTGCTTCACTTGTTTTATCAAATTGTAAAAGTGCTTCCTTGATAGATAGAACACTGTCCTTTTTTTCTAAAACAATGTCTGCATTGGCACTATATCCAGCTCTTACAAAATACTCCTTATCCAGTTTTACATCAGCTTTGATCTTAAATTGAACTGCTCCATTTTCCTCCGTTCCTTTTGGCGCAATAAAATTTAATTTGGCAGGAAATCTTTTTTTATCAATCGCTCCCAAGGCCACTTCAATATCTGCCCCCTCTTCTAGTTTCCCAACTTCTGCTTCATCTACCTTTCCTTCAAAGATCATTTTAGTCATATCTGCAATTGAAGCAATGGTAGTTCCAGCGTTAAAATTATTACTCTGAATCACCTGATACCCCTCTTTCACCGGAATCTCTAGAATCATCCCTGAAGTTGTGGCTCTAATATTTGTATTGGCAGAACCACCAGAACCAGTATAACCTCTTCTTATAATTTCATAATCATTCTGAGCATTTTGAACATCTTCTTTGGCCTGATTATAGGCCAACTCAAATCCTTCTATGTCTTTTTTAGAAATAACTCCCTGATCGTACAATTTTTTGTTTCTATCATAAACGATTTTTGTATTGTCTAATTGAAGCTGCGCTTTATTAACTCGTCCCTTTGCAGCAATCAAGGCCTGTTCGTTAGGTACAACTCTTACCTTTGCTATTAGATCTCCCTTTTTAATATCAGCTCCTTCTTCAACAAATATCTTTTCAATGATGCCTGAGATCTGCGGTTTTATTTCAACTTCTTCTAATGGAAGGACTTTACCTGTTGCAACTGTCTTCTCTACTATAGTAGCTTTAAAAGCCGTCTCTGTCTCAAACACTTCATTTTTTTGATTGTTTTTTTTAGCAAACATGATGATGACAGCGATAAAGGCTATTGCAATAATTGAAAATATTATCGTTTTTTTCATTTTAATATTGATTATTTGATTTACTTTTTATTATTCGTCTCTTAATGCTTCAATTGGTTTAATTCGTATCGCTCTATTCGCTGGTATTAAACCGATCAAGGTTCCCAATACAATTAACGTTAACAGAGCTAATAGCACTACATAAATTTCTACTGATGAATTCAATAATACAGAATCTGGTCCTTCAGAAACTGAGTTTAGTAAAAATATTACCAAACCAGCGCCAATAATTCCAAGAATGCCGGCAAAAAGAGACAATACTACAGATTCCATTATTATCTGTGTTTTTATCTCCCAAGGCTTTGCTCCCAAGGCCCGACGGATTCCAATCTCTTTTGTTCTTTCTTTTACTGTTATCAATAAAATATTTCCAATGGCAAAGATACCTGCCACCAGGGTTGCCAGACCTACAAATACAGTTAGAAATTGCATTCCTGTCAAAAACCCTGTAACTTCTTTAAATCTTTCTCCTAAATTAAAACTACCAAATGCCATACTGTCTTCAGGATGTACATCGTGCAGATTCTTTAACTGCAATTTTACATCAGATTCAATCTGGCTAATATTATATTCAGGTTTTCCTGTGATTACCATCCAACCAATATTATTTCCCTGGTTAAATACTTTTTGAAATGTTGTAAAGGGAATATGAATCGCATCGCCGGGCCCCATCTGTATATTCGATCGTTCAAACACACCAACAACCGTATAATTAATTTCACTTATTTCAATGAGTTGTCCGATAGGATATTCGTCTTCTTCAAACAGATCTTCATACACATCCTGAGAAATAACCGCTATTTTTTTACTGTGCTTAATATCATTATCATTGAGAAATCTTCCGTACATTAACTTTTTCTTCGAAACCTTATCCACGATTGGATAATCACCCGTAACATTATAGGTGCCGTCTAAGAATTTACGCAGCACAACTTGTCTGTTTTGATTTCGAGGAACCACAAAATCAATCCCATCCACATTTTTCTCAACAATATTAGCATCCGTTAATTTTAGTCGCATGGGACGTCCTTCCTGAAAACCATGAAAAGCCATACCTGTAGATTGACCCCAGACAAATACACTGTTGGTTGCCAGGTCACCAATATTTTTATTAAAACGGTTCTCAAATCCCTTCGCAGCGGCCAAAAGGGCAACCAAAATGAAAATACCCCACATCACCCCTATCATAGTGATGATAGTACGTGTCATATTTTTACGAAGAACTCCGTAAATTTCCTGCCAGGTATCCAGATCAAAAAATGTTTTCATTCGGCAATTGATTAATAATTTATTCTTTGTGATGTCTTTTTATGCATCATTTAAAGCTTCTATTGGTTTTATCTTACTCGCACGTCTTGCAGGAACATAGCCAGCAATAATACCTGAAAAAATAAGCAAAATCGTTGCAAATATGACAATACCTGTATCTACTTGTGGATCCCGGATAAAATACTTTTCTAATCCAGGTGCCGCATAGCTCAACACTCCAATACCTATAAGCATCCCAAGATAGCCGGCAATCGATGTGATAAACATCGATTCAAACATGATCATTTTAACAATGGATCTAGGGGTAGCTCCGATGGCCTTTCTTATTCCCAGTTCTCTGGTCCTTTCTTTGACAATATAAATCATGATATTACTGATTCCGACGATTCCTGCGATCAATGTCCCTATACTTATAATGACAACGATCATATCCAGAGCTCCGGACGTTTGTTTGGTTCCTTGTACTACTTCAGCCCTGTTGATCACCCTAATTGCCCTTTGATCTCTTGGTGCTATATCAAAACGATCTTTCAAATCGCGAACCAAGTTATTTCCAAAAGCAATCGCCTGACCAGTTGACAGACTGGAATTATAAAGGATATTAATTTGATCAACTACATCATTATTACCATATAAGGCCTGGGATGTGGTAATCGGAATATAATTTAATCTTTCTTCATTATCGCCTCCCGGATCTGTAAAAACACCTACAACCTTATAAGCCAAGCCATCAACATTTACATATTTACCCACGGCGCTAACTCCTGAAGGGAAAATATCTTTTTTGGTCATCCGGCCCAAAACGATCACTTTTGATTTTTTTTGTAAATCCAATTTATTTATAAACCTACCTTCATATGGGGTTGCTCTTTCTAAAAATTGAATTTCAGGATCAACGGCAATCAACGAAAAATTGGCCTTTTTATTCTTATAGGTTATATCTACCTGTCTTTGGTTTCGTCTGATAATATGTTCGATACTTCCATCGTATTTCTCTAAAATATAATCGACGTCCTCATTTTTGAATTCAATCCTTCTTCCACTCTGATACCCCCTGTAGGCCTTGGAAGTATTATTTGGCATTATAAATATGGCATTTTCAGCATCACGGCTAAAGAATGATTTAAAGGTGTTTTTCAAACCATTCCCCATTCCCAGTAAAATGGTGAAAAGCATAATGGCGAAGGTAATCGTAAGACCAGATAAAACTGTTCTCAGCTTATTTTTTCCAATACTCTGAAAAATCTCTTGCCAACCGTCTAAATCAAACATAATTTATGCTTCTACCTTTTTATTTACTCTTTCATCACTAATAATTATACCATCCTTCAAACGTACAATCCTATCAGTTTCAGCAGCAATATCCTCCTCGTGGGTGATCACAAAAACTGTCATCCCTTCCTTGTTAATCTCTTTCAATAACTCCATAACAGCATGAGAAGTTGACGAGTCCAAAGCTCCTGTGGGCTCATCGGCCAAAACAACTTTAGGATTTGTAACCAAGGCTCTTGCTATAGCAACACGCTGTTTTTGTCCACCTGACAGTTCGTTTGGCAAATGATTCGCCCATTCTCCCAATCCCACTTTTTCGAGATACTCCATGGCAATTTTTTGCCTTTCCTTTCTACCTACGCCCTTATAATAAAGTGGTAATGCTACATTTTCAAGAGCATTTTTATAGGTGATCAAATTAAAGGCCTGAAAAACAAAACCTAAAAATTTATTGCGCAAAACCGCAGCTTTTTTCTCATCCAGTTTTTCGATTAACTGTCCGTTCAAATGATAGGTTCCTTCATCGTGAATATCCAGTAAACCAACAATATTCAATAAGGTTGATTTTCCCGAACCAGAAGATCCCATAATTGAGACAAACTCTCCCTCTTTAATATGCAAATCCAATCCCTTTAACACATGTAGTGACTCATCCCCCATGGGGTAAGATTTGTGAAGATTTTCAATTTTTATCATTAGCTTATAGTATTTTATTTCATCAAATAGTTAATCGATCTCAACAAGCAAGGCAAATTTACTAATTTCGCAGTATGAACAAAAAGGATCCAAAATCAATTATCCTATTCGATGGTATCTGCAATTTATGCAATGGAGCCGTCCAATTTATTCTCAAAAGAGACAAAAAAGAAAGGTTCCTGTTTGCTTCCTTACAATCAGACGCTGCAAAAAATGTTTTGTTACAGTATAATGTGAAAAAAATGAAGATGGATTCAATCATTCTCATTGAAGAAGGAGAAGTTTTTGATAAATCTACCGCCGTACTTAGAATTTGCCGACATTTAAATGGGCTTTGGCCAGTTTTTTATCCTACGGTTTATCTGCCAAAAAAAATGCGAGATCTTCTATATGACCATATTGCAAGAAAACGATATACTTGGTTTGGTGTAAAGGATCATTGCACCATGATGCTTCCTGAATATAAAAATAGGTTCATCTATTAATTAGACAAACCTATTTTTAAACTAATCCCCTTTTTTTTGATTTCAAAACTGCATCCATTCATATGGCGCTGAGCAGATGCAGTCAACTCAAATTAATCAATAATTATATTTTAGAAATGAGTCTTTCTTCCGTATATAACGGTATTTTGACTCTTGTTTCGGCCCATGCAAGTATCATTTGTGTGCCGTAATCTTTTGTCGTAAAACCGATCGAGAAATTTTCCAAACTCTGTCCCTTCACTGCAGGAACTTCAATGCTGGCAATATTAAATTTCGGGTCGTAAAAATGAGCCCCGTAGGTATCTGTTTTTCCATTCAAAATAACGATCCAATAGTTTTTATTCGGAATCGTGTACAACGAATAAGTTCCTGCTTTTACAAATTTGTTACCAAACATTACATCACAATAGAATTTTACCTCTGTAGATTCATTGCTTCCAGTTTTCCATACCTGACCAAAAGGAACCTGAGTTCCGAAAACCTCAGAATCCTTTGCTTTAGGCCTCCCGTAGATCACCTTGATTTGAGGTGTTTTGTTTGACGCAGGTTTGTAGTAAACAATATCATGAGGATTCTTGTCCAAATCATTGAATTGTTGGGCCTCAGCCTTATATAAGAAAAACATCATGCTTAAGGCAATACATACAGTGAGTGAATTGAATCTATTCATAATTTCTGTTTTTTTATAATTTCGTTTGTAAATTGAAACTTTTGATACTTCGTTTATAATTGTCATTTACATGTAATATGTAGATCAAGCTCCGCTTGAATCATCCTCTTCCTCCTTACGCATTTTTTCAGTACGCTCTACCGTGTAATTGCCACTGGAATCGATATCGATCAGATGATTGCTTTCTGTTGGCTGGAGGTTCACTTCGTGATTTGAAAGATCGAGTATGTCAAATTCATTATAATCGTCCGAGCTTGATAATCTAATTACATTTTTATTCGTCTTAGCAATGATCTCTATGGCTTCGTCTCCATTGGCAAAGGTCGCTATACTTCTTGCCTTCCCTTTTTCATTATTCTGAGCAAATCCATTATAAGCTATTGTCATCATTAGTATACTAAGTGTTCGTTTTGCATTTAAATTCAGCATATACCTATTGAATCGTTCCACTTAGATCATCCAAACCATTTGAAATGGTTATGTCTGAAGTTATCACGAAATCGTCAGTATATACCTTAAGTGTATAGGTCCCTTCATCTAATTTATTCTTGTCAATACTGGCAACTTTTCCTTGGTTGGTTGAACCGTGCAATAATTCATGGTTTGACGATTCCAGAATTTCATATTTGTAGAAATTGTCTGCGGAAGTTAGCTCCAGGTTGTCAGAAGCAGAATGATCGGTGATGATGATGGCCTCTTCCCCATTTGGAAACGTGGTTACATACTTGGTAATTTTCTCAGATTGTTTGTTTGTAGTTGATTGTGCGAAGCTTGAATAGCTAACGAAAGATATGGCGAGTATTAAGACTAATTTTTTCATGATTTTTATTTTTTAATGTTATTACGTTTATATTATTGGATACTTCCTTTGGTTGAGTCATCATTTGAGATGGTGATATCAGACGTGATCACAAAATCATCTGTATACACCTTTAAGGTATAAGTACCATCATTCAATTTGGTTTTATCAATGGCACAAACATTTCCTTTGTTGTTCTGGCCATGAACTAATTCATGATTTGATGATTCCAAAATTTCATATTTATAGAAACTATCAGCCGAAGAAAGTTCTAGAGAACTTGAATTCGATTTATCTGTAATTGTAATGGCTTCATCTCCGTTCGGGAAAGTAGTTACATATTTTGTGATGGTTTCTTTGGCTGCAGGAGTCTCCTGGGCATACGTTGTAAATCCTGTTATAGCAATGGCGAGTATTAATAGTGTTTTTTTCATGGCAATTTAATTTTATGATTTGTGATTTGTTTAATGCATTCAATTTTATGGGAAGATAACTTTCGTGAATGTGCCTATTATGAGCTTAGGTCAACAAGATTCGTTGGCTTAGTTACATAATTAACAGCATATTCATTATAAGTGAAAGCTCCTTCTACAAATTTACTTTCGATGTCATAGTTGTCTGGAGCATCATGAACCAATTCATGATGGGTACTATCTAGCTCGATCTCTTTCGATACTTTTGTTCCAGTTAACAACAGATCAATATTATCATCAACAATTTCATCATCTAAAACAATAATGTATTCAACTTGTCGTTCTATTGTTTCTGAATTTGAATTTGAAGTGTTTTGAGTTTCTTGAGCGAATCCGACTAGACTCATGAAGCTTAATGTGAAGAATAAAGTTATCTTTTTCATAATTGAAATATTTATGTTAATAATTAGCAATTCAAAGTTTGCGTCTTATTTCAAATTAGGAAAAACTGTCAAGAAAATGATTTAATCAAATGAAGATGGAAATTCTAAGAACCTTAAACATGATCCCCTTTTTTTAAATTCTGATCATTATGTTGTTTAAGGTTAAAAAGTAATTTTACATCATATAGTATTGTTTAAATCGGATTGTTTGTTAAAGAATATGATTTCACTTGAAAACCATAGTTCAAATGTAAGTCAGAATTCAAGTATCAAACAATAGATAAAAATGGGAATTTCTAATATCCCTGAAAATGGGTAGAAAAAAATCACTTTCAATATTATAATTAAGATACTGAAAATGAGCGAATTAAATATTATTTACTCAAACTTTTATACCCTAAACACGTTTTTATTTTATTTAAAATTCAGCTAAATTAATTTTTGGCCACCGTTTTTATTGGGGAAAATGGTTATTCAGAAACTACCTAAAAAGGATTATTTTTGAGCCATAAAATTTATTTTGCAAGGAGTGGAAAAGTAAAATTATATCCAAAAATTGTCATTGTAATCAAAAAAATAGGTTCAATTCTCAATTTATTCCATAAAAAAAGGTCTGAATTTCTTCAGACCTTTTACATTATATATCAGAAAGTTTAAGACAGAACTTCCTGAACTTTATCAGCTGCCTCTCTAAATTCAACCACTGATATTACATCCAATCCACTATTATCAATTAATTCTTTGGCTTCAACTGCATTTGTTCCTTGTAGTCTCACGATGATTGGTACTTTAATGGAATCTCCCATATTCTTATAGGCATCTACAATTCCTTGTGCCACTCGATCACATCTCACAATACCACCAAAAATATTCACCAGAATGGCTTTTACTTTAGGATCCTTTAATATAATTCTAAATCCAGTCTCCACTCTTTCTGCATCAGCGGTTCCGCCAACATCTAGGAAATTCGCTGGCTCTCCACCAGATTGTTTGATCAAATCCATTGTACTCATAGCAAGACCAGCACCATTGACCATACAACCTACATTTCCGTCTAGATCAACATAATTAAGTCCAACGGCGTTAGCTTCTACCTCAATTGGATTCTCTTCTCTTAGATCTCTAAGGTCTTGATAGTCTTTATGTCTGTATAGTGCATTATCATCCAGAGTTACCTTGGCATCAACTGCCAAAACCATATTATCTGATGTCTTTAATACAGGATTTATTTCAAATAAAGATGAATCAGACTCAACGTATGCCTTGTATAATGAAAATACAAATTTCACCATTTCTTTAAAAGCCTTACCTGACAAGCCAAGGTTAAACGCAATCTTTCTGGCCTGAAAACCTAAGAGACCGGTTCCTGGATCTACTTCTTCAGTAAAAATCAGATGTGGAGTTTCTTCGGCTACTGTTTCAATATCCATTCCACCTTCTGTAGAATACATGATCATGTTTTTTCCTGTTGCTCTGTTTAGCAATACAGACATGTAATACTCTTCTGGTTCACTGTCACCAGGATAATAAACGTCTTCTGCAATCAGAACTTGATTTACTTTTTTCCCTTCAGCCGATGTTTGAGGAGTCTTTAACATCATGCCAATAATGTCATTTGAAATGCTTTCTACTTCCTCCAAACTCTTAGCCAGTTTAACACCGCCACCCTTTCCGCGACCACCAGCATGAATCTGAGCCTTGATTACCCACCATCCGGTACCGGTTTCAGTGGCCAACAATTTAGCGCATTCAACCGCTTTTTTATGATTATCCGCCACCATTCCGCGTTGGATCTTTACTCCGAAACTATTTAAAATTTCTTTTCCTTGATATTCATGTAAGTTCATTAATGAGTCGTTTATTTATTGTTGCTTACAAAAGTAAGTATTTAATTGAAATACATAGAATGGCCTTCCATTTTTTTTTGAGGATTCAAAAGATGTTCAAAACAGAATTATTATAACTTTTTCCTTCAATAGTTTAACAATTTATTAAGACAAAATGAATTGTGACGATATACTTTCGTGGTGTAATTTAATGTAAATCATTCCCTGCATTCATGAGAATCCTTTTTCTCCTTTTTTGTCTTGTCGGCTATTCCAACGCTATAGCCCAGACTTCAAAAAAAGAACTTCAAGCTGTAAGAATTCAAGAGCCTCCTGTTATTGATGGTAAATTAAACGACAAGGCCTGGGAGAATGCCTTTATTGCCAAAGACTTTGTAATGTTCAGGCCAGGAGATGGAGATCCCGAGCCAGATACGCAGAAAACAGAGGTGAAGATTATTTATGACGACCAGGCTATTTATATTGGCGCCTATTTGTTTGATGGGAATCCAGATAAGATTATGAGACAACTCAGCGAGCGTGACAACTTTGGAACTGCTGATTTTTTTGGCATTGCCATAAGTCCTAATAATGATGGTCAAAATCAATACGAATTTTTTGTTTCTGCAGGAGGTACACAATTGGATGCACAGGTCTCACCAGCCAATGGAGAGGATTTTAGCTGGAGCGAAGTTTGGTTTAGCCAGGTTAGTTTTGATGATAAGGGCTGGTATGTAGAAATGAAAATTCCATATGCCGCTTTGCGATTTGCTGAGGGTGAGAATATGATCTGGGGATTAAACATACACAGAAGGATAGAAAGTACGAGAGAGCAGTATGTCTGGAATTATAT